>CALCJM010000047.1 GCA_937967505.1 uncultured Pirellulaceae bacterium
TTCGGCTGCCATGCGGCCGAACACCACGCAGACGCTGAACAGGCATGTCGCCGGCATGGCAAACATTAGTGCCCTAGGAATCAGGTACGGCACCAATTGGATCACAATTTCGAGACCGATGCCCTTGTCGCGCGCCTCATCGGCCAGTCCGATCAGCAACATCAGCACGACAAACCCGGCTGATGAAAGGAAAAACACTTTCAACAGTTCCCAGATGACGTAGCGTGTGATGAGTTTGGGGAACAAGGACGGAAGTGGGAAAGTGAGGCTGAGAAAGTAGGACGCACAAAGGAGACGCCGATGGCAGGTGGCACAGCGATCGTGGTACGAATCAAGCGGCTCTTCTGTTCGGTTTGGGGGCGGCTTGAGCTGCCATTTGTTGGATGACGTGGATATCCATCTGCGGGAACGGAATACCGATTCCGGCGATATCCAGTTGAGTTTTTGCGGCGGCGGTCAATTGCTCTCGCACGCCCCAGTAATCGGCAGGTTTACACCAGACCCGCAAATACCAATCGACCGACGATGCGCCCAGCGAATCGAGGTAGACTTGTGGGGGAGGCGAGACAACGGATTCCGAAACGGACATCACCGCCCGTTCGAGCGCTTGGCGAGTTTCATCAAGGTCAGCCGAATAGGCGGCACCGACCGAAACGTCGACGCGCCGGAGATCATTGCGGGTATAGTTTTCCAGTTTGCTGCCAAATATCTCGCCATTGGGGACAATGACGTGGCGATTGTCCGGGGTGTTTATGCGTGTGGTGAACAGGTCGATTTCTTCGACGGTGCCTTCAGTGTCGGCAACCACGATATAGTCCTCCACTTTGAAGGGGCGAAACAACAGCAACATCACGCCACTGGCAAAATTGCCCAAGGTACCCTGAAGTGCCATGCCGATTGCAAAACTGATCGCGGCCAGGACGGCGGCCAACCCTGTTACATCAACATCGAAATACGACAGGACGCCCATGGCGACGACGATCATCAGAAGATTCCTGACAGCCTTGGTCAGAAATTTCCCCAGTGTGAGATCGACTTTTTTGGAGACGATTCCACCGACGTAGCGACCAGCGGCAGACGCAATGATATAGCTGATCCAGGCAACTGACATCGCCAGGAACGCTTTGGCCAGGTAGTCCCCCATCAGCGTTCTGAAGGCGGCCTCGCTGCCCTCGCCACCGGCGAAGGCTTTTTTACAGAGATTGATGAAACCTTTTGCGACTTCTTTGTGGCCTTCGGCAGCCGTATTTTCCTGTGCAAACAGGTGCGATGTTGCCAGCGCAGCGTAGACACCGGTAGCGGTGGCGATCAATGATGTGGTGAACCGGTTCTTCAGCATCCCTGTTGCCCAACGCATTTCCAACTCCTTTGGATCGATAGCCACCGGCCGCAATGGCGGCCTTTGGAAAAAACGTCAGACTTCCTGCTGACGTTGAATAGGCAGTTTAGAGAGAGCCCCCCACAGATCAAGACCGATCGACGGCAGTTGGAGTGCTATCACATTGGTCGATGGTCGTCTCCCACCAGCCGAACCTGATGCGTTGACCCGGATTTGGTTGGCCATCAGAAAAACATCTGGCACTTAATTTTCGAATTATCTAAAGTCCGACCCGCAGCAGGCCGGAGCTTTAATTTCCGGATCTGCACCACCTGTCATCTTCCGGATACCTCCATGAGTTTTAAAAATCGCTGGTCCGACTACCTGTTGCCGGTTGGAATCATCGGCTGCCTGCTGGTTATCTTTCTGCCATTGCCGCCAGCGATTATGGATATTTTGCTGGCGGCCAATATTTCGTTCGCGGTTGTGATTTTGTTAGGGGCGATCTTTGCGAAAAATCCTCTGGAACTGAGCGTCTTTCCCTCGATACTGCTGGCCACGACACTGGCCCGATTGTCGCTGAACATCGCGACGACGCGATTAATTCTGACCAAGGGAGCCACTCATGGGGAACTGGCGGCCGGAGGCGTAATTCAAAGCTTTGCAGGACTTGTTACAGGGGAAAGTGTTGCGGTTGGCCTGGTCATTTTTTCGATCATTCTCGTGGTTCAGTTTGTTGTGATTACCAAGGGGGCCACCCGAATCAGTGAAGTGACCGCCCGTTTTGCACTTGATGGACTTCCGGGGCGTCAGATGGCCGTCGATGCGGAACTTAATGCCGGTACCATTGACGCCCAGCAGGCGCAGGCCATGCGTCGCGCGGTGTCCGCTCAAGCGGATTTCTACGGAGCCATGGACGGTGCCAGTAAATTTGTGCGTGGCGATGCCGTGGCGGGGTTATTGATTACGGGAATCAATATTGGCGTTGGTTTGATGATCGGGATGGCAAATCAGATGTCACTGGCAGAAGCCGCCAACACGTTCACGTCGTTGACGATTGGCGATGGACTGGTAAGTCAGATATCTGCGTTGTTGATTTCATTGGCGGCAGGTTTGTTGGTGACGCGCGGGAGTCAGGAATCGAATCTGTCGTCTGAATCAGTCAACCAGTTCTTTTCGAAGCCGGTCGTGATGGTGATGACCGCCGCATTTTTGTGTGTCATGGTCGCGATGAAGATGCCGGTGCTGCCCTTGCTGACGTTGGCGGCAGGATTTTTGGTCGTCGCCTTTTTCAGTGCTGGCGAGGCAGAGGAAGATGACCCCGGGCAGGCCGCCAGTCAACCTGTTACTCCCGCGCCGGAGGTGGGGTTGGAAAAATTGCTTAGTAGCGACGTGCTGGAAATCGAACTTGGCGTTGAGTTGATTCAGTTGGCCGATACGCGTCAGGGGGGAACATTATTGGCTGATATTGGCGTTGTCCGCAAACAGCTGGCAGGTGAGATGGGCATCGTGCTGCCCAAGATTCGTATTAGGGACAATCTGGCGTTGCCGCAGGACCACTATCGTGTGTTGCTACAGGGGAATGTTATCGAATCAGGGGCCGTGCGCCCCGATGCGTTGTTGGCCACAGACAACGGATTGGCCACCGGTCCACTGGAGGGAAGTGCGATCGTGGGGATGGCATCAGAATCTGTGTTGCCGCAACCGGCCTGGTGGATTTCGCCCGAGCATCGTCAGCAGGCGGTTGCCGAGGGGTACCAGATTCGCAAACCAACGGAAATGTTGACAGGGCAGATTAAACATCTGGCGTTGGAACACGCGGCCAGCTTACTGACGCGCGATGCCACGCGCACATTAATTGACGAGGTCTCCAAGCACTCACCGTCCGTGGTCAGTGAGTTGATTCCCGGTGGGATGTCACTGGCGGAAGTCCAGCAGGTTCTGAAAATGCTGGTCTCGGAAGGGATTTCGATTCGACCGTTAAGCCTGATTTTGGAAACGCTGGGCGATCACTGTTCGGAGACAAAAAATCGTTGGGAGTTGAACGAAAAAGTCAGGATTCGACTGGGGCGGCATATCTCGGCTGGCCTTGCAGGAGTCGGCGGTCGCGCGATTCATGCGTTTACGCTTTCCGATGAACTACAGAACCGCATTGCCTGTGGGTGGCATCGCGAGCATTCCGAAATTCGACTGGATCTACCGCGGCAGGTTGTTGAATCCCTGGCGCGATCGATCGTCAATTTGGGGAATCAGATGGCATCCAACGGTATGCCGCCTGTCATTCTGGTCCAGCAAAATATTCGTCCGGTGATTGCCGAACTGGCGGTAGAAAGCCAGATTGAGTTGTTTGTGCTGGGGACGGGCGAGATTGTAAATGCCACGGTAGAGATTGTCGGTGAAATTACGGCGGATCAACTGGGAAGAGACGAAGCGGTTGCCGCATAGTGAGGGAAGTCCCCGATGCTTTGGTGAGTGGTTCGCGGTCGGCGATTGTGCCGCGCTGTTGTGGGTAAGTCGTTGTGAGGGCGTTATGACGGATCGATTCTTGAGGCGTGCCTTTTCTGTGCTTATAACTCACTAAATGAGAAAAATCGGAATTATGAATGATTCCATCAAGGCCATCGTGCCGAAACAGAAATGCGGCACATTGTGTACATGAGAAACACTGTCGTAAATCGCCCTGTTCGTTTGCAGAAAAAATTAAGTTTGTAATTTATTCATTGACGCACGAGGCTGTTTTCTGATACCTATCTCCCTTCCAACGACCAACAGGATTTCAAAATGGATTTTTGACTGACTGTTCGGGAGACAGAAACAAGTGGTGGCAGGTTCATGTGCTCCCTGACCGGGGGGTGCCTGAACCCGTCAATAACAATACGATACGCCCGTCAACGCTTTTACGTTACGTTGATCTCGCGAAACAATCACGGAGGATTGAATGGCGACTTCTGTTGCATCCCAAGAAGAAATTCTTGAAGTCTGGAATCAGTACAAACCCGATTGTTCAGACAAACAACTTCGCAACCGATTGATGGAGCGATACTTTCCGCTTGTCAAATACAATGCGGAACGGATTTGGCAACGCCTGCCTGATGGCGTTGAACTGGACGACTTGATCTCGGCTGGCGTCTTTGGTTTGATGGATGCCATTGATGCCTTTGACATGGATCGAGGCGTCAAATTTGAAACCTATTGTGTGCCACGTATTCGTGGAGCCATGCTGGATGAACTGCGGACGATGGACTGGGTGCCTCGCCTGGTTCGCTCAAAGGCCAGCAAGATTGCCAACGCCACCAAGCGGTTGGAAACAAAGATGGGGCGCGCCCCAACGGTGGTGGAACTGTCCGAAGAGCTTGAGCTGTCGGTCAAAGAAACTGAAAAGATGATGAGCGATGCAAATGCCGTCGGTCTGATCAGCCTGAATAAAAAATGGTACGAAACAGACAGCTACAAAGATGTCCGGGAGATTGATATTCTCGAGGACAAAAAAGGCGAAGATCCGACTCGGCGGGTCCAAAAAAATGACCTGATGCGATTGGTCACCAAGGGCCTGAACCGTAACGAGCGACTGATTATCATTCTTTATTACTATGAAGAATTGACGATGAAAGAGATCGGTACCACACTTGACCTGAGTGAGAGTCGCGTGAGTCAGATGCACAGCAGCATCGTCCAGCGTTTGCAGCAGCAGTTGGGAACCCGTCGGGTAGAATTTGGCCGACGTTAGAGCGCGCGATCCAGGAAACTCATGGAAGCAGCAACTTGCATTGGCAGGTTGCTGCTTTTTTCGTTTTTACATTCTCATCGCTGGAACCTAGTGTGAACCAACATACGCCGTGCCGGCATCGCCGCATAAACGCAGTAGCCAGAGGCGTAATAAAAAGTGCTGTTAGGCGAGATTCCTCAACGTGGCTGCTGTCGTTAGACTATAGAAGACCCACTCGGCTCCTTACCGGTGCGTCGTTGGTGTTTCCCTGGATCGGTCAGTACTGACCCGCCTGCGTGGCTTGAATTGTGCCTCAAGATCGAGCAGATCTTCCGCCAGATCAAAACTGAACTCAAAAAATCTCTCTAAATCGACCTCGAGAGGTTTCTCCGATGGCGACAGGGTCAGTTCGATCGTTGGTGCCGGCGGCAGCGCATTTGCGGGTATTGAAGTGGCTGGGTCGGAAGGATTGGATGGGTGAGCGTTGAATGCGTTCATGAGGGAATTCCAGGCAAAATGAAGCGAAAGAATAAAACGAAGGTTGCCTGTCCTGGCGGCGATTTGGGCAGTCCTTGCCTGACCGTTATACAACGTATGACAGCACATAAAGGTTCAAATGCATGCGGAGGTTTCTTTTGAAAAATCGCCATTGTGGGCGCTGATGGATTCTGCCTATACTCCCGCCGGAAGGTGTTCGAAATGAAGTTTTAATTTTCCGAACCATTTTTTGCCAGGCACGTACTAACGCCGCAGTCAAATGAAAACTGATAAAGTTTCGTCAAAAGCTCGAACGTTTCGGGCACGGATTGGCTGACGTGAGTAAACGGCAGAGATAGACGACGCGTTGTCAGCGTCACAACAAGTTATCGAAAGGAACGACCAAGATTCGCGGCTGATCCCGTCGATGAACCATTGTAGCTCGCAGCGTCAGAATGCCTGTTACGGATGGCACAACTCGACAAGGATTTGCAGCCAGGCAATCGTGAATACTTTCTTCCAACGGCTTCCGTATCGTTCATAAGAAAAACTCACACCGCCTGTTTTTGTTCGTGCCAATTTCACATAATGGTTTGTTGACTTGAACAGACTTCAAATCGCAAACCCATAACGGGGGAAACCAGATGCAAATTCGACCAACATCCAACATCCAGTCAACATCCAACGTCAACCTGCAGACGCAAAATACTGCGTCCACCAATCAGCCCGGGTCAACGATTCCTGTTGACGCGTTGGAGATTTCATCCGAAGCCCAGGCAATCACCAAGACCAGTGCCGACATTCGGGCCGATCGCGTTGCCGAGATCAAGGCACAGATTGTCAGTGGGCAGTACGAATCGGCTGAGAAACTGGACGCCGCGGTGTCTCGCATGTTCGAAGCAATCGGTTAGGTCCGTCTCTGTTGGCCCGGCCAGCAACATAAACTCAACAAGGCCGAGGCGGTTTGCTTCGGCCTTGTTTTTTGGTGCGCCGTGGTTTGATTCGCTTTTAGGCCGCCACCACCTTCTTCGGCACTTCTACCTTGCTGGTTCTCCTTGGGCAAGGAGCGCTTGCCGATCTCCTGCTTAGTGTGTCGGCAGGCGGAAAGAAAACGCAGCTTCTTACTGGCAAACAACGTCGTTGTCCCCGACACGACTTCCAATCCGACGATTTCAAGGTCAAATTACAAACGGGCTTCAGTTCAGCTACAATGTAAAGTGTTTGTTACAGGGAACGCTCAGGCACCTGTCTGATTTATTAAAATAAGCAATCTTTGAAATCTATGGCCATTCTTACCTCCGTCAGCGATCGTGTCGTCAAGCAGTGGCTTCAGCTTGATCATGAAAAAGTCACTATCGGGAGACATCCGGGCTGTGACCTGCACATCGACGACGGATCGGTCAGTCGGATGCATGCCATCATCGATTATCGTGACGACGCCTGGTACGTTGATGACCTTGATAGTCGCAACGGTACCTTTCTGAACGACGCCAAAATATCGGGGCCGGCCAAGCTTTATGATGGGGCGCGGGTGAAAATTTGTGACGTGGTGTTTACGTTTCGTGTGAACGACAACATGCCCGAACGCACCGAACAGGCTACGATTGCCGATACTGCCGACGTGGAAGATCCGTCACAGATTGCTGTGCTGAAGTCGATCGTGTTGCAGGATGTTGCACCGTTAAAAGCAGATTCCCAAGTCTCTCAAATTGGGGCATCGTCCCATCACAGCCTGAGACACCATCACGTGAGTGCCGAACAGAAGTTGCGCACGTTGATCAAGGTGGCGCAGGTCTTAAGCGAGTCACTTGGGCGTGACGAGATTCTTTCGAGGATCCTTGATTTCCTTTTCGCGCATTTTGCGGAAGCTGATCGCGGCTTCATTATTTTGAAAACATCAGATGGGACGCTGAAACCGCTGGGGTGCAAAACACGCCGACCGCATGACGAAGAACAGATTCGCATCAGCAAGACGATTGTCAATCAGGTGCTCGAGACGCGCTGTCCGGTCATCAGCAGCGATGCATCGGCTGATAACCGGTTTGATTTAAGTCAGTCGGTGATGGATTTTCGTATTCGCTCTATCATGTGTGCCCCCTTGATCAACAGCCAGGACGAATCAATCGGTGTGGTGCAACTGGATACGCTGCGTTCATCGATTGTTTTTACCGAAGAAGATTTGGAATTGCTGGCTACGATCGCAATGCAGGCCAGTCTGACGATCCAAAAAGCGGATCTGTTTGAGGAAGCGAAACGCTCGCGCGAGATGAGTCAGGATTTGGCGTTGGCGAACGAGCTGCAAAGTCGTTTTCTGCCGCAGCAGCCGCCCACGGTGGAGGGGTATGCATTTGCGTCATTCTACCGCCCGATGCAACAGGTTGGTGGCGACTATTTTGACTACATTGAACTGGATGACGATCACCTTGCGGTCATTATTGCCGATGTAGTAGGGCATGGAATTGCGGCGGCGATGTTGATGGCGAAAGTCAGTGCAGAATCGAGATTTGCTCTGGCAACCACCAAAACTGCAGCTGCGGCGATGGAGCGATTAAACAATAAACTGACCGACATGCGCTTGAACCGGTTTAGCTTAATATTCCTTTATCGGGTTTTATCATAGCACTTTTGACCTTCTCAATCGCAGGCTATGGCCTAGCGCGCTATCTGCGTATTGTCAGGCGTGACTTGATTGATATGGCCGATGCCGCT
>CALCJM010000048.1 GCA_937967505.1 uncultured Pirellulaceae bacterium
TACATCGGTGCCGCCACCGCCAGCCAGTACGTCGTCGCCACCTTCACCACGAAGAATGTTGGCGGCCGCTCCGGTCGCAATCAGGATATCGTTGTTTTCCGAACCTGTCAGGTTTTCGATACCGGAGAAGGTCTCGTTAACTGCACCGTAGTTGGCGGTGCCCATTCCGTCGGCACCAACTGTCGCCGAGACACCCAGTCCAATTCCCTGGAATGAATTGGTGTCGTTACCTGCTCCGCCAGTAATCGTGTCTGTTCCACCACCACCGGCAAGAATGTCATCACCGCTTCCGCCGGTGAGCGTGTCGTTGCCACCACCGCCGACAAACATCAATGACTGGGAGACTGCGGACCCGTCAATGATATCAGAACCTGCTTCTCCACTGACCGAGACTGAACCAACACCGGCAATGCCTGTGAATGTGAAAGTGTCATCGAGATCGCCGAGAGAGGAAGTAAAGTCGTTTACCGTTACTCCACCAACGTCAATCGTCAGCGTGTCGTTGACGGTGTTGGTTGTGCTAAGTACAAAACTGGCGTTTGCAGCGGCATCGCCTTGTAGAGAGATTTCGTCGCCATTGCCAACAAGGATTTGAAGCGAGTCTACCGCCGGGGCGCTGACTTCAACGATATCGACTTCTCCTGCGTCGGCAGTAAATTCCAGCAGTCCCGGGCCACCATCGAAGGAGACTGATGCCAATAAATTACGTACTTCAAGTTTCTCGAAGGAAAGGTTGCTTGTGCTCCGTTGCCGACGTCTTTTTCGGTCAGGATTGCCAGCAAAGGTGTCATTGACATTTTTCGTGGTTGCATTCCGGCTGCTTCTCATTGTTTTCTCGATGATTAGTATGTGTTTGAATCCCTGCCTGTAACGCTTAAACCCTAATTGTCCTTAAAGTACGGGGCTAGCTGTTAATACGTATTAACCCTTACAAATGTGTCAGAGAAGTGTCAGAGAAAAACAGCTTCTATTATTGCAAGTCATTCTTCCCTTACTGACGGCCTTGCGTGTGGCAATTGCAGTTTGGGCCTTCTGCCTTGCTTTAAGCCCCTTCATCGGAGGGGCGAATTCGGCTTGAGCAAGGGAGCCCAGAGAGTGGTGGCTCTGCCAATCGCCATTAGGTGCATCGAAGCGGGATGATAAAAAGATGCCTAATGCGTCGATGCACCGCGACGCAAGTTTTGTTGGGAGATCGGTATCCAAGCAGGAGATCTGGTGCTCTGTCAGCGATTAAATAGAGGGCACCGTTTCCGTGGCAGTTGTGCATCTAAAAAGTTGCGTCAAGCTCCTTGGCGCGTTGGAAACGTTCGCGCTTATGTTGAAAAAATGTTTCGTTGATGCTGTCGAATTGTTCTTCCGCCACTTCTCTACCGGTCGCAAACAACGCCGGAATATTTTCGACGGCATCGAGTTTCCAGCGTTCAGTCATCTCGAAATTGACATGATGGTAACGTGCTCCGAGTAAAAACTTCATCGGCAGATGGATTCCCTGAACCTGAGATGTGCCCATCAGGTCAGCCACGCGTGATGCCCAGTAGAGCAGTCCCGCGTCGGCTCCGGGAGGCGAAAGAGAAAATTGTGCGGTGCCGGTTCCGACGGAAAGCAAATAGATTTCGTTCACGTCGCAATTTGAAAAACCGGCGATTCCCCGTTCGTATTGCTGAACCCGAATCGCTTCGCAGAATGCCAACATGCTCGGGTCTGCTGCCCAGACACCTCCATCGACATAAGCGTTGTCATCAATCGTGTGGTGAGGAAAATAAGTTGGTGCGGCTGTCGCCGCGATCAATGCCTCGGTAAGTCGGATGTGTTGATCCTTTAACCCAATCGGAAGATGAGGTGAACGAAAGACATGAGGCTGGCCCGCTGTCAGGTTTACCACTGGGATAATCAAACGGGTGAAGTCAACGGAATTCAGAGTCCAATCACCCAAGCCTTCGTCAAAAGAGGATCGCAAAGTATGCGGGCAAAATCGTGCGCGAAATGCTGAATCCAATCCGCTTCCTGTTTTTTTCTTGAAGACCCAGTTCGCAAGTGGAAAGAGAAACTTATAGCCTCCTTTAGCCTCGTACGGAGGACGAGGGGTAAAAATTTTTGCACCGTAACGCACATAGAAATCATGCATTTGTGCCGCAGGCATCCCTGCCGCCAAACCGGCTGCGATAATCCCGCCAGTCGAAGTGCCCGCGATCAAGTCAAAACACTCGGCAAGTGGTCGACCAAGCTTTTGCTCCAATCTGTCAAGAAAAGCAGTGACGAAAGCTCCCCGAATCCCGCCTCCGATCAGTGAGAGTATTTGGAATCGTTTCATCGTTTCACGATCTGGCATCATCTAAGCGCTAAGGTTCTGAGGTGAATTTCTCTTCAAGTAATCTTCAAACATTCAAGACGGTTTAAATCGCAAGATTTGGTTTCGGAATTGAAGGACAGGTCAGGGGAAGACAGGCCAGCGAAGGGCCGGCAGTTAATCGACGGTTAAGCAATCGACTGGCTTAACACAGCTTAACAAGGTCTTGATCATTCGTAATTCGGATGGTACTTGTGCCATATTTCTCTTGGCAAAAGGTGCCATCCAATCGAAGAACCTGTTCTCGGTCACATCGGCAGCATAAACCTCCAGTGCGATGCCAGTACCGCACCAAAGCAAGCATTTGACGAGGCACGTCGCAGAACGCCACCGAGATCTTTCGCTCGAAATCGCTGACTTTCGGCCTTATGCTACATCACGTGGCTCACTTCTACAACCTAAGCCGGATGTATACATGACAGGCAAGGTTGAGTTGGCGACGGGGCTTGGGCTGTGGATCGACAAATGCGGATTTCGTCAAACCAAAGCGGACCAAACCGATCCTGATCAGGCATCGTTCGTGCTATTTGGCCAGACAAGAATGCCGGCGTAAATACGGGCTGACTGTATTTTTAACCTTAGTGTTTTGTAAAGATGAATGAGTAAGACAATGAGCAAAGAACATCAAGACGTTGCGGTGATTGTTGGCGGATCAACGGGCATGGGCAAGGAAGTTGCCAAATTACTGGCTAAGGATGGCACCGATTTGCTGATTCTGGGCCGAAGCAATGACAAACTAAAAGCGGTGCAGGATGAACTGGGCGAGTTTTGCTCGGTGGAGATCAGTTCGACAGACCTCTACGACGAAGCTGCGGTCGAAGCATTCGTCAAAAAAATCGATTCAGACCAGCGGCACTTCAAGTACCTGGTGAATTCTGCCGGCTATTTTAAACCCGTTCCGTTTCTTGATCACGCCAAGCAAGACTACGACATGCAGCTTGGGATCAACCGGGCTTTCTTTTTCATCACGCAGGCGATTGCACGCAATATGAAAAAATTTGAAGGTGGAGCGATTGTGAACATCGGTTCGATGTGGGCAAAGCAAGCCATCAAGGCAACGCCCTCTTCCGCATATTCGATGGCCAAGGCCGGCCTGCACTCGCTGACACAGCATCTGGCGATGGAGCTTGCCGAACATGGCATTCGGGTCAACGCCGTTTCCCCGGCGGTGGTTGTTACGCCAATCTACGGCGCGTTCATTGAACCGGACCAGATCGAGGGAGCGTTGAAAGAAGGGTTCGATTCATTTCACCCAATCGGGCGGGTTGGACTTCCCGAAGACGTGGCGGAAATCATTGTGACTTTGCTGTCGGAAAAATCCGGTTGGGTGACCGGAGCGGTTTGGGATGTCGATGGTGGAGTGATGGCGGGGCGCAACTAGCAGTTGCAATTCAGACTTCGACAGACTTCGAGAACACCAATTATTTTAGAGACAAGAGGATAGGGATATGAGTAAAAGCAAACTGATTGCGTCGTGCGTTCTGGGGTGCGTGGGATTGATCATGGGCGGAGCGCTGTTCGTTTCGGGAAGCGCCGAGATCGCAAATGCAAGTGCAAACATAAATGCAAATGTAAATGTAAATTCAAGCGTCGGTGCAGTTGCAGACACAAGTGCATCACCCCTGACGAATTCTACTGCAATGAAAGCACAGCCCGCTAATCAAACGCCAGTTTTCGAAACCGTAATGGCCAGCAAGTCTTCTCCAGCGATGAAAGACACCGGGAAGGTTACGCTAAAAACGGCCAAAGACCTTGGCTTGCCAAGAATCGGTATGGTGATCGATCCCGAACGCACGGCCATCGTGATTACCGACCCCCAGAATGACTTTCTCAGCCCTGACGGTGTTGCCTGGGGAGTGGTTGGCGAAAGCGTTACCGAAAACAAGACCGTTGAGAATCTGGAAAAACTGTTTGGTGTGGGTAAGGAAATGAATATCCCGGTATTCGTTTCGCCGCACTATTATTTCCCGCATGACCATAAGTGGCGTTTTGAAGGCTCGCTGGAGACGCTGATGCATAAAATTCACATGTTCGATCGAAAAGGTGAGCTGAGCGTGGCCGGATTTGAAGGGTCAGGTGCAGATTGGCTTGAGCAGTATAAGCCGTACATCATGGGCGACAACGTGATCGTCACGAGCCCGCATAAAGTCTATGGCCCGGAAACCAATGACCTGGTCCTACAGCTTCGAAAACGCGGCATCGGCAAAGTGGTCCTTGCCGGCATGTCGGCAAACCTGTGCACGGAATCACATATGCGTGAATTGGTCGAACAGGGCTTTCAGGTCACAGTGGCAATGGATGCAACCGCCGGTGCAAAGACTCCGGCGGGAGATGGCTATCAGGCTGCATTGGCAAACTTCCACTACATCGCCAGCGCGGTTGTGTCCACCGATGCAGCCGTGGCAGGGCTTCGAAAAGCTTTTGCCCAAAAAATGGAGTCGCACTGATTCCCTTTCGTGGGGTGTTGTTTCGTGTGCCGTGTTGGTGGTATTTCTCGCAACTGGCGTTCTGGTCTCTTGGGCGAGACAGTTGCGCGCGGGTTCTCGTTTGGGGAAAGACATTTGAGAACATACCACCAGGTGGCCGCGCGCTGGATACGCTGTATATGAACCGAACAGGATGAGATTTAAGATGAACATTGCTTTGAGTTTTCTAATCGCAGGCGCGGTTTTCTTTACTACAGTGCAAGGTGCGACCGCGCAGTCAACCAGCACGGCGGTTCGGCACGCGTATGAGAAAGTCGACGGCCAAACGATTTTCTTTCGCGAAGCTGGTGATCCAACGAAACCGAAAATTGTTTTGTTGCATGGGTTCCCGTCGTCATCGCACATGTATCGCAACCTGATTCGGGATTTGGGCGACAGTTATCATTTGATTGCTCCCGACTATCCCGGATTTGGCGAGAGTTCGTTTTCATCACCGGATGACTATGAGTACACGTTTGACAATATTGCCGGTACGATCGACGCGTTTCTCCAGCAACGCAGTATCGACAAGTACTCGCTTTACCTGATGGACTACGGGGCACCGGTTGGATTTCGGATCGCGACCGCCCACCCGGAGCGCGTTGAAGCGCTATTGATTCAGAATGGCAACGCCTATTCGGAAGGAATTGCGGAACAAACGTGGGCTCCCATCATGACCTACTGGAAAGACAAAAGCCGGGAGAACGAACAAACCATCATCAAGAACGTCTTCACGCTCGAGGGCATGAAATGGCAGTACACTCACGGTACGCGCGAGCCCACAAATATCGCGCCGGAGAACTGGAACTTGGACTACATGAAGATCTCCCGTGAGGGCCAGCATCAGGTGCAACTCGCACTCTTTTATGATTACCAAAATAACCTGAAACTCTATCCAAAATGGCAGAAGTACCTGCGCGATAACCAGCCGCCAGTGCTGATTGTGTGGGGCAAGAATGATGCTTTCTTCCCTGTGCCCGGAGCTGAGGGATACAAACGGGATGTGAAGGACATCGACTACAACATTCTTGATACAGGCCACTTTGCGCTCGAAGAAGACGGGGCACTGATCGCCAGCAAGATTCGGGCATTTTTGACCAAACGCAACATTAAATAGCGGAAGAGTCTTCTCCCGGAAAACCTGGTTTGCCAACGAAAAGTTGACCGACGAAAGATTGGCCAGCAAAGCGCCGGCCAGAAGCTTGGCGGGGGTCGCCTCTGCCGGGACCGTAACGCATGCTGCACCCAATACGCGCAGACCAAATAACCAAGAGCAACCCATGAACAAACAAGCATTGATCGATAAATTAAACAGCGACCTGGCAAATGAGTTTGCCGCAGTCATTCAGTACGTGACGTTTGCCGCGAAAGTATCTGGCCCGTATCGGCCTCAGCTGTCTGCTTTTTTTCTGGAGGAAGTTGCGGATGAACTACAGCATGCGCAGTTTCTGGCAAACAAAATCGTCGCCTTGGGCGGCGAGCCAACGACGACCCCCGAACCGATAGAGCGGGCGACTACCAATCGGGAAATGTTGGAGGCGGTATTGGTGGCGGAAAAGAAAGCGGTGGCAGACTATTCTCTGCGATCTCAAGAAGCAGATGCCTTCGGCGACAAGGGCCTGACCGTTCAACTGGAAGACATGGTGCGTGACGAAAGCACTCATGCGGAAGAGACGGAACGCATTCTGAAGGATTGGCCGTTGTAAACTACCCGGGCAAAAATGACTGCCCGGGGAATGTAACGCGTCACCCAATATCATTGCGCGTTTCAGCAGTTACGGCTTCGGCGTCGACGAAGCAGTGCTAGGACTGACCCGGCTCCTATTAATACGCAGCTGGATGGTTCCGGAACCGCAGCGGTTGTGATCGGCAGCGCGAATTGCAACTGAACATTGTCTGGCCGTGTTGCTAAATCATCGTCGGTCGTTAATCCAAAGGAATTGAACAACCCACCATCAGTCCGGCGAACCAGCAATACGCCTGCAGTCTGTTCTTCATTGAAGTCTGGATTAAAAACCGTTCCGATTGAACCGAGCGAGGCGTTGAAGGTGCTGCCGTCCCCGACCCGAAAATTACTGTCATCGCCTCCGACAAGCATCAATTCGAAGCCTGATCCAACGGTGAAGCCTCCCATCAGTACATTGTTCGGAGCGCGCTCATCGGAGCCTGTCCCCACAAAAAGAAGGACGTTTTCAACGTTGCCACCCTGCCAGGACGTTGTCAATAACGATCCCGCGTCGGTGTCAAAACGAATCGCCCCGGCCTCGCTCAGTCGCAGGTCCTGGCTATTCATTGCGTTTTGATGGAATGTCTCGTTGAAGGAGAGGCTTCCTGTTC
>CALCJM010000049.1 GCA_937967505.1 uncultured Pirellulaceae bacterium
GACGGTGACCAAATGGCGGTTCACGTACCCCTCTCTTTGGAAGCCCAAGCCGAAGCCAACGTGGCTACGCTCGCCAGAGCGTGGATGAACTACCTGTTGTCTTTCGCCCTCAGGTGCAGGCGACGAGGTTCACTGGCGCTCCACCGTCTGGCGACGGTAGCTACGTTTTTCCCGCGCCAGAGTCTACTTCGCCAGCTGGAACTTACCTTCGGTAGTGTTTTCGATAGTTTGGTTAATTTTCTGCCCACCAAACTTGATTTCCATTGTCATGGCCTGATTCACATTCATCATCGACGTGTGGCCGTTGGCCGAATCAAAGTACATTTTGCCCTTGGTGTTCTGGTCAGTCACTTCGATTGTTGCCTTCGATGTCTCAGAGGTCTGGAAGGTCATCGTCATACCAATATCAATAACTTCCAGTTCTCTGCCCTCAATCATTTCAGGCCCCTTGTAGGTGTAGGTCGAAACCAAATTCATTGCGCCCAGCCCACCCGGCATCGGTGTCGTTGATTCCTGATCCCAAGACTGACCGACGGAGACAGGATTCTGGGGGAACATCGGAGAGGCGTTCTTGATCAGTTTCTCCATTGCCTCTTTGCCCATCACCATCGCCGCCTTCTGGAACTCTTCGGGAAAATCGACAGTCAGCACCTGACCACGCGCGTCCATGGTCTGTCCAAACGGCTTGCCGACCATCGCAATCAGGTTCTCACCAACTACCTTGGCCATTCCTTCGAGTTCCTGATCCGAATCCGAATCGATTTCGAAATCTCCCTGAGGAGCCTTCATCTTCATCGTCATCCGGTCGATCTCGCTCTCAATGGTGGCCACCCCGGAGCGATCATCCACTGACGCCACTTCCCACGTCATGAAACTGGTCGTCGTCATATCGGTTCCCATTTCCCTGCCGGCAAGGTTCTGGGTATTCTTCATGCGCTGAGTCATTTCGATCTCCAGCTTGCGTCCCACGGGAAACTGCCAACGCAGGCTGGCCTCCCTAGTTTGGGAAATACCGGAAGCTGGCAGTAGTGCTAACGCCAATACAGCCAATATCAAATTGCGGATCATTGGGAACCTCACCTGGTTGATGGTTTTTGTTTCGAAAACTTGCTCGGTCCTTGTGATCCGATCAGTTGGTTCAGCTATTGAGCACTATTGCGTGCGTACCGGTCGAGTCAACTTCTGGCCTTTTTGTGCTTCACAGGCAGCCATTTGCCGTTTTCGTTGCTGCTGGCCACACTTTGCTGGATAAAGTACATCCCTTCAGCCCCGTCATAGATATTCGGATACAGTGTATCGACGGTTTCAAACTTCTGCCCCGCAATCCGTCTGGCCATATTGTCGTAAGCCGCCCGGTAGATATTGGCAAACGCTTCAAAAAATGCCTCCGGGTGGCCCGCCGGCAATCGGCAGGATTCGGCCGCCCCCGGAGAAGTAAATGGTGCGTTGGGATCCCGGGTGTACAGTTGATGGGGCTGGCCATTTTTACGGACCCACATTTCATTGGGATTCTCCTGACGCCACGATAGCGAGCCCTTGGTGCCATCCACCTCAAGCGTGACATCATTCTCGCGTCCATGCGTCACTTGGGACGCGGTGACCGTTCCCAAAGCACCGTTCTCGTAAGTCACCACTGCATGACCATAATCATCCAGTTGTCGTCCCTGCACAAAGGTGCGCAGGTGGCAACTGATCTGTTCGGGAATCAGTCCGGTCACGAATCTCCCCAAGTTAAACGCGTGAGTTGCAATATCGCCAAAGCAACCTGCGGCACCGCTGCGTTTGGGGTCGGTTCGCCAAGCGGCCTGTTTTTGTTCTTCGTCTTCCAGTTTGGTCACCAACCAACCTTGGATATAGTTCATCCGAACCGCCATGATGTCACCCAACTCACCACTGGTTACCATCTGACGTGCCTGCCGCACCAATGGGTAACCGGTGTAGTTATGTGTCACGGCAAACACCACGCCTGATGACTCAACCGCAACCAGCAATTCTTCGGCTTGGGCACAATCGAGCGTCAGGGGTTTGTCACAAATCACATTAAATCCGGCATCAACGGCCGATTTGGCGATTTCAAAATGAGTGTGGTTGGGGGTGGCAACCGAGATAAAATCGACGCGTTGGTCTTCGGGAAGTGCCAGTTCTTTTTCAATCAGTTCCCGATAGGAACCGTACGCCCGATCCAACGGGATGGCGTAGTCTTCGGCAGATTCTTTGGCGCGCACCGGGTCCGAGGAAAGTGCACCGGCAACCAGTTCGGCCCGGTTGTCGAGCACGGCGGCGGTTGCGTGGACACGCCCAATGAAAGATCCGCGTCCGCCGCCTACTAGGGCCATGCGAAGTTTACGGTTGATCGGTTCGTTTGTTGGCATGGTTTCTCTCTTGATCGATGTTTCTTCCGGGCAAAAACCGGCACGCCTGCTGCCGATTTCAACCATAAGTATATCAAATCGTGAGCAGAGGCAGCACCCCCGATGGGACACGTTGGCAAACGGCGGTTCGCCCCAATTACGTGCCCCAACGTGGCTACGCTCGCCAGAGCGTGGATGAGCTGCCGGTTATTCTCCGCCGTCAGGTTCAGGCCACGCGGCCCTCTGGCGCTCCACCGTCTGGCGACGGTAGCCACGTTTTTTTTCGTGCCACTCCCAACGTGGCTACGCTCGCCAGAGCGTGGATGGGCTGCCTGTTATTCTCCGCCCTCAGGTTCAGGCCACGTGGCTCTCTGACTCTCCACCGTCTGGCGACGGTAGCTACGTTTTTTTCGTGCCGCTCCCAACGTGGCTACGCTCGCCAGAGCGTGGATGGGCTGCCGGTTATCTTCCGCCGTCAGGTTCAGGCCACGCGGCTCTCTGGCGCTCCACCGTCTGGCGACGGTAGCCACGTTGCTCAAGGAGCAGGGATGTCCATTGCACCATACACCTTCTATTCAGCTGCGATCGACGCCAACTGTTTCAGCGCGTCCAGCAGTCCAAGCATCTCCTTTTGCTCAATCTCTTCCCACTGGCTCAGCTTGTGCTTGATGATGGCAACCTTGAAGTGATTGGCAGCCTCCATGACATCGTCTGGAAGTTCTGTGAAGGCCTCAAACGGCTTAATCTGATGCGGCTTGGTCGCCGGCTTTTCATCTTCCTGATCGTCACCATTAGCGCTGGAAGATTTCTTTGATCCCGCCGCCCCGTCTTCGTCCCCAAAATCAGGCCCTTCGTGGACCGGCCCTTCGATGTACTCTTTGTCGTTGTTGCGTTTCGTTTCCGATAACGCCAGCGACTGTGTCTCTTCCTGCATTTCAATCGAGACGATATCGCCGTCTTGAGGTTCTTCTGATTCGACTTTCCCCATCGTCTCCCAACGCTGTTGCCGCATCCCCGAGATCGACCATTTGCTCTGGACTGCACCCTCAAGCCACATTTCGGCGTCCTCCCAGTCAAGGGCGGCATAAAAATGGCTCCAAAAAAGCCCTTTGTAATCCTCGTAGACACCTCCGAATCGTTCGCTGGTCCGTCGCAGACGACCAACATGCTGAGGCGTCACGCCGCCAACCAGCTGGCTCCACGCATCGTCAGAGTACTCGGACGCAGGTGCTTCCTTTTTAATTAACGCCTCACGCCACTGGCAAATGATCTGCCCCTTCTCCCAGTTGGTCGTGCTGATCAACTGGTTCCATTGCCCAATGAAAGGCCGGGATTGCTGTTGGGTTTGATCGGAGACCAGTGATAGATCGGTGTTTTCTAGCGTGGATTCTGCCATGGGGGTTCGTTTCTCTTCCGGTGAAAGTCGTCCTGAGTACCTTGATCAGAAGCCCGTCCCGCAAAATGTGCGGACCTGACTTCAGCCGGACCAAGGTATCGAACGAGCCTCCTTTCGATAGCCGAATTCGACGAAAACTATGCCGACCGGTGCGAAACGACATGCACCGCGTTCGGGTTCGTCCGAAAGGCGTGAGTTTTCCGGCTTTCCGCTGGCCCGGTAATCGAGAGATTGCCGGGCAATCGACCGGCCTCCAACCAGTGCAGCGACAGAAACCCCAGACAACCGCGTGGAAAACCTGTTGTGAAACGACAAACCACATCCGGGAAACACACCAAGACTGGCGAATGCCAATCGCAGCTGCCAATCGCGACTGCGTGAGGCAGCGGAGCGAAGGGTTTACACGGCAATTCGGCAGGAGGCGCGTTGAAAAGAAACGGCCTCCCGGTTTCCGCAAAATCGACTATCCGTTTGCCTTTAGCAGGCCCACATAGTCGCTGGTGATTTTGAGAACTTCGTCCATGAAAAAATCGCGCTCGATGTCTTTCTTGTCCAGTGCCTCAATCGTCTTTTCATCTTCTTTTTCGGCACTCAGTTCTTTCCGGCGGGCCATAAACTCTTCCTCATTGAGCGACACCTTCTTCAGCTCTTTTTGCTCAACGTAGTTTTTGATCTGTCGTCTGCGTTTGGCAAAATCCTCGGAACGATCGACACGCTGACGCGACTTGCCGCGAAGCAGGTCCTTCAGCTGCGGTGAAGCCATGGAATACAAGTCATGGTTTGCGCTGGGGATTTTGTCAAAATCGACGGCGTAATCCAGATCCGCTTCACCGACATCCATTTTGTCGCTGAGAGATGGCAGGACCAAATCGGCCAACACACCCCGCAGTTGAGTGCTTTCGCCACTGGGACGATAAAATTGCTGCATCGTGATTTTCAACGCACCGTAGGTATTTTTGGGATTGCGGATGTTGGTCACGATTTGATTCAGATTCAGCAGGCTTTGTACCGTACCTTTTCCATGAGTGGTGGTGTCCCCCACAATAATGCCACGTCCGTAATCCTGAAGGGCACCGGCCAGAATTTCACTGGCACTGGCACTGAACTTACTGGTCAGCACAATCACCGGTTTGTCCCATGAAAGCCCCGGGGTTTCATCTTCGTATTTTGTGATCTGGTCATAGGCGTCTTTGACCTGAACAACGGTTCCCTCATCGATAAACAGACCGGTTAAATCAATGGCCTCTTTCAGGCTACCGCCACCATTTCGTCGGAGGTCCAGCACGACAGCATCGACACTTTTGGAATTGAAATCATCCAGAATGCGTTTGACATCAACCGTGGTGCGGCGACCACCAAGCTTGCCACTCATGTCCGCGTAGAAACTGGGCAGGTCAATTACGCCGATCTGCATGGGGCTGCCATCGGGTCGCATCCCCTCCTCAAAAATCGCACCTTTGGCGGCACTATCCTCCAGCTTGATCTTTTCGCGCGAAATTTTAACGGTGTGGATTTCTGGGCTGTCTTCGGAGATCACCGACAGTCGCACCACGGTCCCTGCTTTGCCGCGGATCATGCCCACGACCTCGTCCAATTTCATGTTCACCACATCGACTGGTTCGCCGCCGTGAATATCGTGTAGCTTTTTATAGATTTGGGTGCCATCTTCATTCCCCTGGGCGACGGCAACAATTTTGTCCTCGACCTTGATACCGCCCTGAGTATCACAGGCTCCGCCGGGCACAATGCTCTTGATGACGGTGTACCCCTCATCGGTCATCGACAACGTCGCGCCGATGCCTTCCAGTTGAAGGCTGAGCAGGATGCGAAAGTTTTCGAAAGTCTTGGAAGACATGTAGGTCGTGTGCGGATCAAAGGCATTGGTTACCGCCGTAACAAACATCTCGATCACCTCTTCGCCGCTGGTTTGATGCATACGGCGAGCAAACGAACGGTACCGTTTACGAAGAACTTCTTTGGGATCCTTCTTTTCAATGGATTTGACGGGCTTGGTTTCGCTGCTACTGGTGCCTTCTGCGGCACCATCCACATCTTCTTCTGGTTCGAGCGCATCTTCCGGCTGGTCCGTA
This sequence comes from uncultured Pirellulaceae bacterium, assembly GCA_937967505.1. GTDB lineage: Bacteria > Planctomycetota > Planctomycetia > Pirellulales > Pirellulaceae > Mariniblastus. The sequence continues at coordinate 5,838 of CALCJM010000049.1, forward strand.
TCTTTATCTTCGGATTTCTTTTCCTTCTCTTTTCTTGATTCGTCGTCGCGAAAAACCAGCAGGCTGTATTTGATGCGTTTGCGCCATTTTTCCTGAGCCTCCGCTTCGGTGTTGGCGAAGGTCAACAAATCCCGATCGGTGACCATCTCTTCCCTGATAGTGAAGTCGTGCTCCATATCAACCATCGCTGTGGCGGTTTTAGTACGTTGATCGACACGCTGTAGGAAACGCCGAAAGATGGCGAAAGCGGCCGTGAAGTCACCGCGTTTCATCTCATCGTCCAGGTCGGTTCGCCAGACTGAGAATTCATCAATGTCCGCCTGTGCAAAATAGACTTTCATCGGGTCCAGCGATTTGACGAACAGATCAAAGGCACGCTGGGAGATCTGGTCATCCATCGGACGATTGGACAGATGATCATCCTGCATCAGTTTGGTAACCAGCTTGGCAACCATCTTATTTTTGACAGAGGGTCGGCCAAGATCATCGGCTTGGGTTGGGGTAGCTGCCAAGCAATAAAAAATCGAAAATCCAACGACCACTGGCAGGACAACAGCAAGCAGGAAACGGGGGTCACTGGCGCGCGATGGAAATCTGGAAAGCATATAGTTCTGCCTTTAAAATCTGTTATCAGTAGTTCTCACCCGAATAATGATGAAACCCGCAATGTCCGGCCAGGTTTCCCAAGTTATTGCGGGGCGATTCTCCGCATGAGACGAACGCATTTGTCACGCACATCTGAATCTGTCAGAAAGATTATACGAAACCTCCCCAAAGGGTCCACGAATCGTAGGACCAGACACCGACCGCGACAATACCGGTTGGGCCATTCTTGCCCGGAAACCCGGCTTTGCTCTCTTTCCCGGCCGCGAAACGAAGCTCGAAAAGCCAACGCAAGCACCAATTTGACCGCAATTTGGACCAGTCAGCGGTCCATTTTTCATCTATAATCACAATCCCATTCCGGTCGCTGCCAACCAGAGCGCAACACGTCACTCACAGGATGTACGGCCGAAAACACTCCTTCGTCAATGTCCTCTCGTAACGGTTGCCCCGTTTCCCCCGAACCTCCTGTATCCACGCGATACCCGACCCAGAGTGAAAAGCAACGTGCAAGCCTACCTACTTCTAAACGCAGGTGCCAACTCAGGAGCCCGTTTCGAACTTGTTGCGGGCGAAAAAAATCTGATGGGGCGAGACTGGGAATGCCGGATCGTCCTGAACGACCCCCAATGCTCGCGCGTTCATGCCGAAATTTATCACGAGGACGATGGCTGGTGGATCCGCGACAACAAAAGCAGTAACGGCACCTACGTCAACGGCCAGTCCACCGTCGAGGCCCGCTTGGTTGAAGGCACTCAGATCAAGGTCGGTGCCTCTTCCTTTACTTTCAATCTGCTGAACCTCGAAGAGACACTTCCTGATGAGGCCGACCAGGATGAGTCCTCGGACCTCACTATCGTTCTTGACCAGTCAATGAACCCGAGAGAAACCGGACAGTACACCCTTGATTTTCTGAAGGGGCAAAACTGGGGACAAGACTTTTTCTTTCTGTTCCAACTGTCGGTGAAACTGCTTTCGGTCGATGAACCGGATCAGGTAATCTCCATTTGTATGAAACGCCTGTTCGATCGCACAAGTGCCTCGGCAGCCGGTTTTCTCTGGCTGTCAGCAGAAGGCACACTGACGCCAAGAGTTTTCTTTCCCGAAGACCAGGCGAACATCCTAGAATTGAATCCGGCATTGACCAACCGCGTGGTCACCGAACGACGGGCTTTACGAGTTGAAAAGGGGACCGGTGAATCGAAACGCTCCTCGAAGCAAAACCCGTTTTCCGATTCGATTTGCGTGCCACTGATCTCGGACGATCAGGTCAAAGGCGCCATTCATCTGTATCGCACCAACACGCCATTTCATGAAAGCCATTTCAACCTCGCTGTCGCGATGGCCAACATCATGATTCGCTCGCTGGACCGCGCCCATCGACTCTCGGCGTTGACGGCGGAACACAACTCACTGGTGCAAAAATCAGCCGCATTTGATGAAATGCAGGGTGAGAGCCCGAAGATGCTGGAGTTGAAATCGAAGATCAAACGGGTCGCCAAGGCGGCAGGTTCGGTGCTGATTCGTGGCGAAAGTGGCGCGGGAAAGGAACTGGTGGCTCGCGCGATCCACCGCTCCAGTCCGAGGAAAAACCGCCCCATGCTGTCGGTGAACTGCGCCGCAATCCCGCGCGACCTGATGGAGAGCCAGCTGTTTGGCCATAAAAAGGGCGCGTTCACTTCTGCGGACCGCGACCACATCGGCTGGTTCCAACAAGCGGATCTGGGCACTCTGTTCCTGGACGAGATTGGCGAACTGACCCTAGAAGGGCAAGCCAAATTGCTGCGTACGCTGGAAGGCCATCCCTTCTTGCCGGTTGGTGGCACCGAAGAGGTCTCGGTTGACGTACGGGTAATTTGTGCAACCAATCGGGACCTGAAGGAGTTCGTTGCGGAGAAACGTTTTCGTGAGGATTTATTTTATCGATTAAGCGTTTACGAGCTGTATATTCCGCCGCTACGTGATCGCGAGTCGGATATTCAGATGCTGATCGATTTCTTTCTGGATCACTTCCGCCGACAGCACGGCAAGCTGAAGCTGAGCCTGTCCAAGGAAGCCAATATGCGGTTATTGGGCTATCAGTGGCCCGGCAACGTACGTCAACTTCGTAACGTGATCGATAGTGCGACGGTGATGGCGGAGGGCGATGAAATTCTGGCGACAGACCTCGGGATCCGCGACGCGACTGACGGGGAATTCGAAACGCTACGGATTGACCATTGGGAGCGCAAGCTAATCGTCGATGCATTGAAGCGCACCAGCAACAACGTCCCCAAAGCGGCGGAACTGCTGGGTATCAGCCGTGCCACACTCTATCGAAAAATTGACGACTACGGAATCGAACGAAAATAGGCTGTGCTCCGGTTGGCACTCGTCACCAAACAGTCCCCCGATCTTCGACCTAGCCCGCGACGCAATGACGGTCGTATTTCGATAATGATGCCCGTCTTTCGCCTGGCTGTTCGTCAATGGCGATGGCCCCACGCCCCCTCCTGGTTCACGTACGCGCAGTAAGGCGATTAAGTAAGGCGATTGGCAAGGCGATTGGCAGTTGAAAGCTTACCGTTGGCGATGCTGCCAGCTTCGCTCCGACGCTGGCAGCGTCGTCAACGCGTGGTAAACCCCCGCGAACCGCAACGGGAAGAAAGCAATCAAGGCCGCAGGTGCTTCGTTTACCCATATCTAAAAGGTAATTGCCAGATCCATTGCACTTCAACAACCAATTTTTACCGCTTCGCCTAAAAAAACTTGTCCACACGTCTAAAAAACATTACAGTTTCTCCGGTCTCAATCTCCTTTTTCAATATTTTGGAATCCCATGCCTTCCACCGTCAATGGAATTGGTTCGCACTACTACGGCAAACAGAACGAAACGACTCGAAAAGCCGTTTGCAACCACTGTCACAACATGGCGACCATGACATCGTACGACACCCGTTTATGGTGCGTGTTCCTGTTTATCCCCGTCATTCCATTGGGGAGGAAACGGGTCATTGACATGTGCGATGCCTGTTCGTACCACTACGCCCAAAAGGCTGGAGAGTACGAGACGGGTCGTTTACAAGCGCTTGCCAGAGCTACCGAACAACTTCGCTCTGAAGGCACGGTCAATGCCGGTCTGGAAATGCACGCCACCTTACTGGCCTATCGCGAGATGGAAGAAGCCGATGAATTACGCGGCACCTTAATTAAACAGTATCCGGACAATGTAAAATTGCTGACGGGTATCGCCAATCATTTGAAAGAGATTGGCCTGGCCAAAGAAGCGCGGCAAACTTGGAACAAGCTTCATAAACTGGACCCGGAGCTGCCCGAACCGCGCTATTGGCTGTCGTTTGACAAAATGAGTCGCGGCCGTCTGGATGAGGCTCGCGAACTGCTGCGGTTCCTGGAGGCCCCAGGATCAGAGACTCATTACAACTATGACGCCCTGCTGTCTCTGGCAGAACTGTATCAGCAAAAAGACCGGCATGATGAGGTGCTGGAGATCACCAATCTGGTTGCCGAACGGTTTCCTGAATACGCCACCAACCACCGTTTTCGGCGTCTGGTCCGTAAGTCGGAAAACAATGCAAAGACGACAGTTTCCAGTGCCCCCCGGGTTCAGCATTCGGCCAGTAAATTGTTCTCCGACCAGTACTCCACCGGGTTTCGTTGGTTTATTGGATTGGGTATCGCTACGATCGTAGGTCTGTTGGGCATGGTTGTGAACAACTACTACATTAGTGCTCACCGTGCAATTACGATCATTAATGGAACGGGCATCCCGGCGATGGTGCAGGTAAACGATCAGGATCCTGTTCAGGTTATCAAAAAAGCAGCAGTTACGGTCGCCGAAGGCCACCATCGGGTGAAAGTTACCGGGCCACTGGAAGAGACATACGAAGTTAACGTGGCATCGACTGGCTATTTCTCCCGCTGGTCGAGCAGCCCGATGTGGTTGGTCAATGTTGGTGGAGAGGCCATACTGACGCGTTGGAAACACTTCTACGCCCTCAACCCACCTCCCTCGGAAGGCGAAGTAGTTCTGGGAACTGTCATTATCGCCGACGACATTGACTACCAGTTTACCGATCTCCCGAAAGAGCTGGAGGTAACAGGAGATCAAACACGCGTTCTGACTTCGATTGAATTTCGAACGTGCGGCAACAGTGAGCCCGCAGAAGTTGCATTCTTTAAAAAGATTTCAGAGTTTGATCACGCAGCAGGCATGACATTTGCCAAACGAAGGTTAGGCAGATCTTCAGAAAAAACAAACCTGTTGACTGAAGTGCTGAGCTACGCCAATCCGGATGATGCGGACCACCTTGTTCCATTTATCGACAAAGAAATTGAAAATCAAGGCGGCGCGGTAAATATCGTCTGGCATCGTGCTCGCCAGGATCTTATCAGTTTAAATGACGGCATCCACAGCGTCATGGAAGAATACAAGCAAAAACTTCAATCGAATCCGGAGAATCCTGGGCTGATCTATCTCTACGCGCGCACTATCCCGGATTCGGTGGAATCGGCGCAGCTGTTCAATCAGGCAATCGAACTTGGGGATGAATCGGGGTTTGCCCAATTCGCCATAGCATACCGACACAACACCATGGGGCAGTGGCAGCAGGCTGGCGAGGCAATCGAACGCGCGTCGGGCAAGTCCGTTCCCGGGAAACTTCTGGATCAGCAGATGGTACCTGCGCAGTTTGGCCTGAGAGAATTCAGCGAACTGGAATCGAAGCTTTCGGTTGAAAACAAAAATGGAATGGATGGATTGGCCAATGCACTTCAGTATGCAGCGGTTCAGGCAATGAAGCCGGACCCAAAGTTGGGGCTGAATGATGAACTATTTCGCCCTCTTTACAAGGTTTTGAATGAGGCCGGCGTGAAACGCGACAGTCCGGACTGGAAGCTTTGGACACGCATTTTGTGGTCCAGCGTAGGGGAGTTGAAAGAGCGCATTGAAGTCGATGAAAACACCAGCGAAATATTGCTCAGCCTCGCAATCAACCAGAGAATCGAGACTGGCGAACTTGACCATGCACAAGCGTTGGCAGAAAAGCACTTCCCGGGTAACTACAGTTTTCTGCTGAGACTGGCGATCGAACGTCAGTCACGTGGCGAACAGGAACAAGGAGAATCGCTGCTGCAAAAATCGGTCGAACTACTGAAGCAAAAGAAACGCTATGACGGCAGGCTTCTGGCGGCACTTCAAGACCGGCCAGTCACCTCTGATTCGATTCACAATATCAACATGCTGGAAATGGACCCGTTCAATAAACCGGAACTGTTTTTGGTATTGGCCGCATTCGCTGATTCAAATGAAGTGCGTCAACAGGCTCAGCAACGTGCAAAACATTTCATGATCAAAAAAAGTGCCTCGTGGTCATTTTTCCAGCGACATCTTGGCAATAAGTAGTTCACGCAACGGCAGCAAACAAAATGGAACGGGCGAACTTTGATTCCGCAGTGCAGCGTATTGAACAGCGCTATCGTGGACGTACCAGAGAGCTGGCCAGTGCGACCCGACGCTGGTTGTTGATGGGGTACGGAGTCATCACCGGGACCGCGTTGGTCATTGGAGCGATTGGTGTTACGTTGATTTGGTTCGGTGCCTCGCTGGGGACGACAGGTATTCTAATGATCGTCGCTGGTAGCCTGGCAGTAGCTTGGGGAATAGGTCAGGTGGCACAATTGATATTGGTTCACAACGCGCTACCTACGGAACTGCCGCTGGACCTTGATCGCGCTCAACCGTTATTTCAAATGCTGCAACAGCTGCGAAAGAAACTGGAAGCCGAACCGTTGGCGCGAGTCTGTATTGACCACCAATTCAACGCTTCTGTGGTTCAGAGCCGACCTCTAGGGATCCTAAACGGGCTGGCAACTCCCGGTAGTTTTCTGGCGAAGTGGTTTCCACCGGTCAATGTGCTGGTGATCGGGCTACCGCTGATAATGACGCTGACCGAGTGCGAGTTTCGCGCGTTGTTGGCGCATGAGCTGGGACATATTTCCGGGCGGCACGGACGCAAACGCGGCCATATTTTTCACCTTCGGCAACAATGGCATCAATTCTTCGAATCACTGCACCACTCTTCCAGTGCAACCTTGCGCACCTTGTTATTTTGGTTGCACGGCATGTTGGTTAAATGGTATTGGCCACGACTCAATTCCTACATGTTTGTGCTGTCACGACACCAGGAATACGAAGCCGACCAGTGCTCGGTGATGTTAACCGACACCTCAACAACCACCAAGCTACTATGGAAAGTGCACGTGCTGGGACGTTATCAGGAAGGCATTGGCAATGAAAAACTGTGGGAGTCGCTGGATATTTCGCCGCTGCCCCCACGCGACTATTGCCAGCAGATCGCCAATTCAATCGCAACACCTGACCAGGACGGGGCGGAACACGCGATGCGAACCAGCTTGTGCCGCTTGACCGATAACAGCGACACGCACCCCTCACTTAGCGACCGGGTTCGGGCAATCTCGGCACAGGCCGGAACAGATCTGACTCGTTTTCAGTTTCCGGTAATGCCGGAAGCTTCGGCAGCAGAGTGTTTGCTGGGAGCGCAGTTGGAACGATTGACCCAACAGGTAAATGACCTGTGGTATCGAAAAACCGTTACGACCTGGAAGGAATCGCATCGTCGTTTAAAAGCTGTGGCGACCGTCGCAAACCGACAGCAGTCCGACACTGAGATCATCGAGATTTCCGCTGCTGATGTCCCCACGACCTGGGAGAGAGCATTGGAAATATTGGAGGTCCAAGGTTACAAGGCTGCCGAGCCCTTGGTCAAGTCGGTATTGTGCGCTGCCCCCGACCATACCGGTGCACTGTGCGCCATGGGCGGTAGCGCCATCGCCGGCGGAGATGATCGAGCGGAAGATTTGCTAACGTTTGTGATCGAAAAAAACGATCGCATGTGGACGCCACGGGCAGCGGAACTTTTGATCGCGCACTACGCGGATGTCGGTGAAAAAGAAAAACTGGCCACGCTCCGTCGCAGGATGGACCAGTACGACAAACTTCGACAGCAGGCAGATGCGGAACGTTGCACGGTTTCCGCACGGGATACACTTGATTCACACGGTCTGGGCAACCAGCAACTGGCAGCCGTGGTCGAGACGCTACGGCGGAACAAATTCTGTCACGCGGGATATCTCGTGCGAAAATTAGTAAAGCATCTTCCCGAAGAGCCCATGTTTGTGCTAAGCGTCTCCAGCGCCCCTGAAATTACGCAACAGGAGCAATCAATACAAAGCCAGAGGATGGTGACCTCGTTGATGCTTCGCCTGCCTCTGCCCGGACGCACCCTAGTTGTCACTTCCACCGGCCATCACGCAGCGGTCGCCAAACGCGTGGCTCAAATGCCAGACGCCAAAGTGTTCTCGCGTACGTCTGCCTAATACATCGCCCCAAATTAACGGCAATGTAGCTGGCACTTTCCCGTAGGCTTGCCCAAGACACGCATATTCTCGACGGACGCCAAGCCTGCGGCCCATGGAAGTCGGTATTTGCCTGTCGCGATCGCGCTTCGTGACTCTCTGTTACCCACCACTACGCGGCCTTGCCCTGAACGTGCGGCGTATCGGCCGCTGTCGGAAGTAGGGCCTCCGCTACCTCCGCTTTCACACGGATCTCGCGTTGCGGGAATGCGATCTCGATCTTTTTCTCACGGAACGAAGCATCGATAGCCATGTTCAATTCGTGCTGAATCTTCGGCAGGCTGTCTCGATCCGGGAGCACCACCCGCAACTCAAAATCCAGCGTGCTTTCTCCAAAACACCGGAACACCACTTCCGGTGCCGGGTCGCGCCGTACGCGCGGGTGGCATCGGGCCACCTCAAGCAATGTGCTTTCCACCATCCTCGTGTCGCTGCCGTACGCGACCCCAACGGTAATGATCGTCCGGTACAGGGAATCGGACAATGTCCAGTTCATCACGTCGTCGGTAATGAATTTTTTATTGGGCACAATCAGTTCCCGATGATCCAGATCGCGAATCGTGGTGGCACGTAACTCCATCCGCGAGACGGTGCCGGCAATGCCGTTGACCGTCACAAAATCTCCAACGCGCACCGGACGTTCAATCAGAATAATGATCCCCGAAATCAGATTCGCAAAAATCTCCTGAAGACCAAATCCAAGCCCCACGGTCAATCCAGCCGCCAGCCACTGCACACTGGACCATGAAAAACCGACCATGTGCACCGCAAACAAAATCCCGAAGATGCCGCACAGATACCGCACCACAAACGAGATCGCGTAGCGCCCCCCCTTATCCAGCGGCAGACGCTCCAATAAAGTGATTTCTAATAGTGCCGGCAGGTTGCGGCTGAGCACGAAGGTCATGCCGAGGACGCCAATCCCGATCAGGACATGGCGTGGTGTGATATACTCGGGCTGTTTCAACGCGTCCAAACGAGTCGATTTCCACAGTTCGATACCGTCCAAGTACGAGATCGTTGGCGAAACGGCGGACCAGATTTGCCACGTGACCACAATCATTCCCATCAATGCCGTGGCATGAACCAGCCGATTGACCTGCGAGGAAATTTCGCCAATGTTGATTGATTCGTCTTTGTCGATTTGCCCTTCTTCATTACGGTCCAGTTGCCGTAGTTTGATGCGAAACTGCGCCGTCAGCAATGTCCGACTGATAAATCCGGCCACAATCGCGATTGCCAGTACCGTCAACGCGCTCCAAATGGCCCGCGTGCTCATTTCAAATGCCGTGAAGTGATATCCGGTCGCCGACATGAAGCACAACGTCAGCACCACCAGCGGCAGTGCATTGAGCACTAGGCGGCGAGGCAGGGCGGTCCACGGTTCAGTGGCCGTCAATGTTGCGATATCCACAGGCCCGCCACTTAACAGGCTCTCGTTGGACCGTCGACGCTCGGCACGTCCCACCCGCAAACCAAGCTTGCGGAGTCGTTGGTCCCATGAGCCGTTGATCGCGCGGCAGCCCAGCCACACCCCTACCGCCACTGAAACGATCGACCCCATGAAAAATATGCGTCCCAAAGAATCGCTCCAGTGGCCTTCCTGAAATGTGTTAAGTGCAACCGCAAAGAACCGACAGGGCAGACTAACGCTGACAAAGATCCACATCAGCGTGTGTAGACCATCACAAATCCCGCCGTCCCAGCCAAAATGACGATGGGCGGGCCCTCGGGGAGAAACAAGCGCGGTCAACATGAGCGCCACCAAAACCATCGGTGCCAGCTCAACCAGCCCCTGGCAGATCGCCCCACGCAGGCATGTCAGGTCATAGGCCGGTGACAACTGCCAAACCAGGAACAGCATCGCCAGCGGGACAAACAATGCCGACAGCATCGAAAACACCACACTCGACAGCATTGGCCGGTAACGTGCGAACCGCTGGATGTCCTTGATCAGTTCCGGGTTTTGCGATGAATCGGGATGGTTGTGGGTTACACTTGCCATTTTGACGGGCTCTGCATTTCAAAAATCAGTGGACTGAATTGACGCGATGTCTACAACGTGCGGTGGCGCTGCCCGTCAACCTCTAAACCGACGACTAAAAACAAACAGCCCCACCAGCCCCGCCAGCCCGACGGCTGATTCGTGCGGTCGCCGGAACATGCGAGTCGTCAAACAATCCAGCAAACTGTACCATTGGGCCGGATCAAAAAACTCACGGGCACCACTGCGAGTTTTGGCCAGGTGATCCAGGCCAATCGATTTGGCAGACTGAATCCACAGCGTCTGTTCATCCACAAATTCCACCGTGCTGTTGATCTCGCCAACCAGTTCCTTGCGTTCCGAAACGATCCTTCGCAGCAGATCAACATAGTCGTGATGGTCGGAACTCAATTGATCGTATTGGGTGCGAATGTTTTCGACGAACTCCAGTCCCAGTTCTCGCAACCTTTCCGGGGGCAATGATTCGGCCGTGACACCCGCCAGCTTTTGTTCTACGTATTCGACTGGATGCGCCAGCATGCGACGTTCCTCATTGAGTTCCAATTGAGCCAAGCTGATCTGGCGCAGGTCGGATTCGATCTCTCCAATGCGCGCCTGCGAGCGAAAGGGAGTTGGCAGTTGGCGTCGAATTTCGACCAACCGAATCCCATTGGCCTGGTTGAAGGTGTTCCCGGCGATTTCTTTTTCGGCGTTTTCGTGATGGTTTTTCACCACGTTCAGCTCCGACTGGACCTCAACGTCTTCTTCGCTGGCCAGCCGGATTTTTCCCGCGAATTCGGCACGCAGTTCGGTCAATCTGGCATTGGTATCGGCCAGTGTTTTCAGGGCCGGGGCTGCCTTGATCGCCGCTTCCCGGGCCAGACGAACTTCCTCGGCAATGTCTTTTCGTCGTTGTTCGTTGGCGGCAAAATTCCAAGCATCGATTTCCGCTTCCAGCAGTTTGATTTCGCGCGTCAGATCATCGCCACGGATAGGCAACAGCCGGTTTTCCAGTTCGTGCAGTTTTGACTCGCTGCCCAGTGCCTTGATGGAGTATTGCAACTCCAGTTCGCGCGCCCGCAACAGCACCATGGCGTAGGCGTTGCCTTCACCATTCTCCTGGTCTTTCATTTGGCTGCGATTGTCAGCCAGATCAGCTTTGGCTTTGGTGCGCAGTTCAGGAATTTTCTCCATCCGTTTCTTCTGCTGGAGTTCCGATTTGTTGATCTCACGCAGACGCACATTACGCGCCGCCAGATCCGCACGAAGGCGTTCGAGTTCCTCGAATAATTGGTCTGCTGTGACGCTGTCGGATGGCTGTTGTTGAGGCCGTATTTCTTCCAGTTCAGCAACCAACCGCTCTTTCTCCCGTTCAAAATTCTGCGCCTTGCTCTGCTGTTTAATATCCTTCCACATTAGCTTGTTGGCCTGGGAAAGTGACTTGCGGGCGTTCTCCAACAGCAGCAGATGCCGTTCTTTTTCCTCGCCAGTTTCGTTTTTTGCCGCTTCCTGTTGAACCAGAATCTGCTCGTGCAGTTGACCGATCTCCTGTTCGGAAATTGGCACTTCAAAATTACTTTCTTCTGGTAACGCCGGGCCCATCATCTGCGCTGGCAGTTCCGGCCCGACAGAAATTGTGGCGGCAGGGGCGGGAGCGGGTTCCACTGAAGATACGGGAAGCGCTTCGACAGTACTCAACGGCGGCGTCGGTCTGGACGGCTCTACATCAGCCTCTATGGGCCCCCCACCGGCAGCCTCGGCAGTCGGTGGAGGCAACCGGTCAACTTCCGCTTCGACGGTCGCTGGAGGAAATGACTCAACGCGCGGTTGTTCCATTGCCGAAAATCCGCCAGTTTGATTCTGCTGCGGAGCACGCTGCTGCCAGTAAGCAACCTGTCCCACTGTATCGGCATCGGCACCGAAACGGTTCCGGTGTCCGGTAGTCACACCATCCATGTTATTTGCTGTAGAGGGCCCCCCTTCGATTGATTGTTCGAACTGACGAAACGCATCGTCACTCATCAGGCCACCAGCCAAGATTCCCTGTTCAAGATCAAATTCAATTGCCGGTGCCGGCGGTTGCTCAAGCCGGGGAAGCGTGTTCGGCGCAGGTGAAACAGCGCTGTATGGTTGCGCTGGAATTGTGCTTCGTAACCGTAGCGGTGGTCGCAGTCGCTGCGCGCGGGCGTCGTGGATGCCAAGGGTGAACCACAGTTGGCTGCCAGCGGCCAACAAGATTGCCAGATTCTTTAAAACTCTTGGATGACGCACGCCAGACCACCGCAAACAATAAACGAAATGCAACTTCTGATGCACTCATACGAGTCCACCATGCAAAAGGGTTGCGGAGTTTAGGATTTTGCCGGGGGCAAGCCAAGATCAACCGAAATGATGCTAAAACGCGGCAGAAAAACGACTCGCCGGCCAACGGCCACTGCCGGCGACCAGACGCTAGCGGACATGATCATGTCCAATGGGCACGGTGGCAGACGGGGCCGGTGAGTTCCGGGAACCATCGGGACGCTATTTGTACTGCACTTGGTCCAGAAAGAATTCAACCGGTTTTCCCTGGCCTGCAACGGCAAAAAAGAAACCGGATTTGATACGTCTCAGATCCGCTCCCTCAAGATTGATGGAATACAGCTTCCACTGGTCGGTCAATGTGAACATCTGCTCTTTTTTTACGGTGTCGTGAAAGGGTTGATCTTTACCGATCAGGCCCATTCCGAATTTCACTTGTTCGCCTCCACTGCCGCCGCGCGCCCAAAAAGTCAGCGCTGTGGCACCGGTCAGATCAAACCCACCGGCTTTGCTGCCCCAGTCATTGGCGGGATTCTGCCAGACAACCCCTGCCCAGTCTCCCTCCCGATCGTAGGTGACGCGCGTGCAATGTGCACCCGATTTGGCAGCTGTCGCACACGCGTCGTCCACTTTCACCGCGGTGGCCGACCCCATAAATCCCGATGGCGTGTAGGGATGCGTTCCCGGTTCGTCCAACACCACCAAGGGTAACTGCACCTTTTTTCCCTGATTGCCCAACCGCACGGCCGAACCGGTGACGCCAATGGAGACATTCGCCGTTGCCACGCCCCGCGGCTCGCCATCGTCTACGTACGCGTAAACTCGATAGATACCGCTAACCTCGGGAGCGGTAATCGTTGCCCCTGAGAGATCTGATTTGACAATGGCTTCCTTAATCTCGGGCGGTGCGTATTGTGCATCGCCGCCTGTTGAATATGAATCTGCTTCGCCTGTGACTACCCAACGCACCTTCAATTTGTCGCCATCGGGATCAGATGCCAAAAGCCTAACCTGCACCCGATCTCCGGAGTTCACTTTTAGTGGACCGGTTAACTCAATCTGCTCGATCACCGGGCAGCGATTTGCCGGTGGTTTCCCACTCCAGATCTCGGTCATGGTATCTACCGCTGCAGTACGCCGTCCGTCCGGC
>CALCJM010000050.1 GCA_937967505.1 uncultured Pirellulaceae bacterium
GGAGCCGTATACGAGAACCGTACGTACGGTGCTGTGAGAGGGGTGAATCACGGGGCGTACCCGTGATTCACCCTACTCGATGCCAATTTTTATCGATACTGGTTACGCAGATACCGTCAGAGATAGATTCGCTCACGTTCCTGTCGCACACAAAGATAGAATATCCGGAAGCGGTGCGTTAGGTGATTGGCAGTTGAAAGCTTGCCGTTGGCGATGCTGCCAGCTTCGCTCCGACGCTGGCAGCGTCGCCAACGGATGGTAAATTCCTTACAGCCAGTCGCCTTATTGCGCGACGTATTTAAAACCGAAACCGTAAGTAAAATATTAATTCCGCGTGATAATGGCAGTATCCTCGACATCCCACCTCTACATCTCAATTTCGAAGCCTGCACGGTAAGGTCTGTGCAGCATGCTGGCCGCAACCGTATCGCCGGTAATCTGTTCGGTTGCTTGATCCCAGAAGATTGTTCGATTCAGCCGGCAGCAGATCCCGGCAAGGTGGCACACATTGAGCATCTTCATGTGCGAATGCACATCTGATATGGGCAGCGTTCGGTGTTCGATCGAGTGCATGAAATTTGCCCAGTGAGCATCGCGATCGTTGCCAACCATTGGCATCGAACGATAGATTTTCCCGATCGAATCTTCCGCTAACGGATTTTCGGTGAGTGCCTCGATTGGCTTGCCAACCAATTTACCACGGTTAACAAAGATGCGACCGGCCTCCCCCTCAAACAGAATTCCGTTATCAACATCGTGGCGAATATTGATGACAACATCACCACCGGCAAATTCAACCTTCAGATCAAAGGCTCGCGCGGTATTGTACCGGTCTTTCTGAACAGGCACGCCGTCTTCAAATTCAACCTCATGTTTTGAGGTGCCGCCCACCGATACCGGGTCATTATTTTGCCCTGCCGCTGCAATACCAAGCATCGCGATGTCGATATGATGAGCGCCCCAATCGGTCAGCTTTCCACCCGAATGTTCGTACCACCATCGAAAATGCGTATGCCCATTGGTGTATCCCTTGTCATTTTTGGGATTCTCTAGGTACCGGAAATCCATTTTGGGCGTGGGGCCTAACCAACGGTCCCAGTCGAGCCCCTCCGGCACCTCTGCTACGGGTATTGGAGGACTCCAGCCGCCAGCATTGATACCGACGGTAATTTTCTTTAGCTTTCCCAGACGCCCCTCAGCGATGACTGCGAGAGCTTTGTTGAATTTGTCAAAACTGCTGCGTTGTTGAGTGCCCACCTGTACCACGCGTCCGGTCTGTTGCTGAACCTTGCGTACCCGTTTCCCCTCATCGATTGTCAACGTCAGCGGTTTCTCACAGTACGCATCCTTACCAGCCAGCATCGCTTCGATCAAGATTTTGGCGTGCCAATGGTCGGGCGTGGAGATTTGCACAATGTCGATGTCCTCCCGCGCCAGGATCTCCCGATAATCACCGTATAAATCTGCTTTACCCGCACATAGTAACTGATTCCCCTCTTCCAAATGGGTTTTATCCACATCACATAGGGCGACCAAATCAGCAAACTTTTGCCCGACAGGTGCGGTGCGTGTCCCGTTGCCCCCCACTCCGATCAGTGCGAACCGCATCGGGTTGTCCTTTGCAGACGTAACCACCGATGCGGCCTTAAGTGGCGAGGAAACCGCAGCAGCAACTGCCGCTGCGCTTGTACCGGCAATAAATTTACGGCGTGTAGTTTTAGGCATGAAAAACAACGGGCAAAAAACAAATTGATGGTGAGTTTATATTGTAATGATTCAAATATCTTGTTGAAGACAGAAGTGTAGCGCAGTATTGAAAATCAAAATAAAACTGAGCGCGGTCGGGCGTGGGGGAGCCGGTTTTTATCATTCGCATGGGCTCGCTTGGGCTCGCATGGGCTCGTATGGGCTGCTCTTCCGATCTCCTGACGCACCGCACGAAAATCACTCCAACCCAACCCAGCTCTAACTTGACTTGCTCTGTACCGATCGGTACAATAGCTATGCCGCCACAATTGTTCTTACAACCGTTGCGGCAATTAGTATTGGCGTCAATTTTTATGCAGGATGAAAAGAGCTCCGAAATGAACAAACCTCCTTTACCTCCGTTTACGAAAGAGACTGCGACTGCGAAGGTCCGGGCAGCAGAAGATGCTTGGAACACGCGCGATCCGGAGAAAGTGTCAATGGCCTACACAGAAGACAGCCGTTGGAGAAACAGGGCTGAAATTTTCTCGGGCCGGGAAGCGATTGTGGAGTTCCTCACACGCAAATGGAACGTGGAGCTGGAGTATCGACTTGCGAAGCAACTATGGACCTTCGCGGAGAATCGGATCGCTGTCAGATTCCAGTACGAGTATAACGATGATTCGGGAAACTGGTTCCGGGCTTACGGGAACGAGAACTGGGAGTTTTCCGAATCCGGGTTGATGCGACGCCGGGAGGCCAGTATCAACGATGTTCGCATTACCGCCGCCGAACGCAAGTTTCATTGGCCCCAGGGGCCACGACCGCTGGACCATCCGGGGATCGGCGAGGAAGTAGGGTAGCGCTCCATGGTAAAATCACCTGTCAGCCGCGCGGAGGTTCTGCCCAAGCTTGCCGAAGTATTTCGGGAGTTTGGCTTTGACGGGACGACTCTCGCAATCATCACCAAGAGAACCGGGCTTGGCAAAGGCAGCCTTTATAATTTTTTCCCGGGTGGCAAGGATGAGATGGCCGAAGCGGTGCTGAACCACATCAGCGTCTGGTTTCAGACTCAAATCTTTGTTCCTCTGAAGGACTCGCAGTCGCCGACTGAGGCCTTGCGCAACATGTTCAGGAATGTCAGGTTATATTTTGAGTCTGGCCAGCGCATTTGTATCGTCGGGATGTTTGCGCTGGATGAGTCGCGCGACCGGTTTGGTGATCAGATCGAAGAATTCTTCGCCTCATGGCGAAGGGCGATTGAGAAGACGCTGCGGCGCGCGGGGCTATCAAGAAGCAGCGCGGAGAATCACGCTGTCGATGCACTGGTTGTCATTCAGGGTGCACTGGTGCTTGCCAGAGCTTCAAGTGATACCAGTGTGTTTCGCAAGAGTATCGCTCGTCTGCAACAGGCGATCGAAACCGACATCAACAATCATTTGCGCTGACAAACTTTCGCTCTGCCGGAAATTCCCGGTGTTTTCTATCGCACTTCCGACTTTGTCAGTGATGGCAACCACAACCAACCGCTCGCCCCAATAACTGGGCGATCGGCGCGGGAAATAGCCGTCAGGACTCTAAAAACGCACATCACCAACGATTACGCAAACATCACGCTTCGAACAGTTCGTCGATGACACCAGTTGAATCCCCGAACGACTCTGCCGCAATTCCGGCTCCGCGAAGTGTACTTAACCAGAGATTACAAAGCGGCGTCTTGGGATTTTTCATCACCAAATGACGGCCTTGTTTGAACCCGGCGCCGCCACCGGCAATCAGAGTAGGGCAATTCTTGAGTGTATGAACGGAGCTTAAGTTGGTGCCAAAAGTGATCGCACAATGGTCGAACAGGCTTGACCCGTCGGGCTCTTTGGAAGCTTTTAATTTATCAAAGAACTCTGCCAGTAGTTTTGCGTGTGTCACATCGCGCTTCTCTGAGACAACGCGGCGTTCGCCTTTGGAATAATGGCTCATACTGTGAGCACTCATTGTGGCACCCAAGCTTGCGATCATCGAATTCACCGGCATGCGATAGGTAAAGACGCGCGAGGCATCAACCTGCATCGCTGCCACAATCAGGTCATACATCATGCGAATCTCGGCCACGCCTTCCAGCTCTCCCGGTTCGCTAATCAAATTCGCGGGCACTTTTTTGTCGATGTGCAACCATTTTTCCTCCTTCGCCAAACGAACTTCAATCTCGCGGATAGATTGAAGGTACTCATCAAGCTTCTGGCCATCGGTTTTGTTTAGTTGTCTATTCACCGATTTTGCCTCGGACAATACAGTGTCCAAGACGCTACGCTGATCCTTCAGCAACCGCTGGCGTTGTGACAACGGGGTTTTCTCGGAAGAAAACATCTTGTGAAACGCGGCAACCGGGGTTTCGATACCGGCCACAGGTTTTCCGGATCGATTCCACGCCAACGAGCCTCCGGGCCCATGCCCATCATTCTTTGCACCCAATGCTGCCAGTTGAATCGAGGTGAATCGCGTCTGTTCTCCCAGCACTTCGGCGGCAACCTGGTCGACTGAAATGGAGTTGAAGAAATTCTGGCCCGGAACGGCGTATCGATTTGCCCCGGTCAGCCAAAATGTACTGCCACTGTGTCCGTCGGCGGAATACTGATGCATCAGATTCTGAATGATCGACACATCCTTCTGATGCCTCTCCAGAGGCCTTAAAATCCTAGGTAATTTAAAATCACTACCTGTCTGCTCAACGTCGGGATACCAAATGTCGGCGGTAACACCAAATCCCATCCCGAGGAACACCATGCGCTTGGGGGGCGCTTCCCCGGTGATGGCTCTGGGGGATGCTGCCTGTGCCATCTTTAATGACTCAAGGAATGGCAGTGCAACTAGGGCACTGCTGCTGCGCAGAAAAAAACGACGGCTAAAAATCGACATGGTCACATACTCTCCGTTGGTTGCCGCGAAAACAAAACGCTATCTTCTACGGCGATTCCAATCTTTATTTTCGAATTTTTGTTTGATGGACTATTTCGTGTTGAATGCGTCTGATTGCACTAAAGCATGGATGCATTCGCGTATCGCATACTGGCTTGGCCGAGCCTTATTCAGGATCTTGTCGGCTAAATCCTCGTCACTAAAGCCAAAAGGCCTTCCCAATCCATAGGCGATCAGCGATTCGGTTAATCCTCTGGCGAAGTCATCGGATCGCTCACCGATGACTTCCCGCAGGTCAGCGAAATTCTCAAAAGACACTCCACCGGGCAGCTTTCCGGATGTGTCAATCGCGAATTCCTTTTTGATTACTTTCGGTCGGTGAGCCTTACCGGGTGCGTTCTTACCGGGTGCGTTCTTACCCTTTTTCCCCTTTGCTTTTCCTTTGCTCGATTCTCCTTTGCCCGTCTTTCCCTTACCCGCTTTGCCTTTGCTCCCTTTACCTTTGTTTGCTTTTCCCGCGCGGGCATTTCTTCGTTTGCCAGCTTTGGATTTTGAATTACTGCGGGAGGGAATGTCATCCTGATCTTTGAGTTTACGTTCCGAACTCACAACAACGATCTCGGAATCTCGCCACAAACCGGCGGCGTCGAAATTCTCCATTGCAAACCCAATAGGATCAATCTTTCGATGACACTGCGCACACTGCGGTTGTTCTTGATGGGCTGCCTGAAGCGTGCGCCCCGAAAGCGGTTCGCCATCGAGCCGGGATAATTGGGGGACATTGGCCGGCGCTGGAGGCGGAGGGCTGTTCAACAAATGCCGCAACACCCATGCTCCACGTTCAACCGGAGATGTCCTTACTCCATCAGACCCCATCGCCAGCACCGCCGCAGTGCTCATTAATCCACCTCGAAGTGAATCCGCAGGCAAATTGACCTTGCGAAACTCATGCCCCGTCACTCCCTCAATTCCATAGTAGTCCGCCATTACATCATTGATCACGACAAAGTCAGACTTCAACAGCGTCTTCAGCGGCCAATTCTTGTCCAATGCGAACCGAACGCTCTGGTAGATTTCCTGTCGAGCGTTGTTGCGAATTGCGTTGTCGAACGTGGGGTATTGAACTCCGTTAAACTGGAACATTTCCAACCGTTCCATCTCCAACCACTGGTGCACAAAACCGTCGATAAAACGATTGGACTTGTCATCAGCAAGCAAACGATTGGTCTGTTGCTTCAGCACAGCCGGATCGGATAATTTCCCGGATTCAGCAATCTCCATCAGTTCGGCATCGGGCATCTCCGACCACAGGAACTGGGACAATCGCACTGCCAGTTCCGCGCCTGTTAACTTACTTTTAGATACTCCTTCCGAAGCTCCGGCAGCATTTGTCTTTGCCCCCTTCTTCGAGTCCACGCCCGCTGAGCTCTCGACCATGTAGAGGAAACTGGGAGAGGAGAGCACGATCGCCAACGGATCCACCAGCGCGTGCTCCAAATCCAACCCGCGTTTTCTTCCCATCCGATAGCGCTCAAACAGTTTTGCCAAATAATTTCGAGGAGGTTCGACGCCCCGAAAGGCTCGCTTCACAAACCGCTCAAGCACCGCTGCGACGTACTTGGTCTCGCCATACCCCGCTGGACGTTTAAACAAAATTTCATGCCCTGCGTCGGCACGGGGTAGTGGAAACGGGCCTTCGATCTCCGCCCAGTCGATCCAGACACCCGCAGGAGTGCCTAATCCATTTTGTTTCTGGTGCAACGTCCATAAATTCTTATCGCCCCGATCCTGATGTGTGCGTTGAGTGATGCTGACAAATCCGGTGACGCCAGGAAGATGGTCATACGAAAATGTAATGATCTCGGGATCATCCAGGGTGCCCGTTACTTTACGCCATCCCAGATGCTTGATCTCTTTCGAAAAACCGGATCGGAACTCGATATACTGAAAGCGATCAGGTGCGTCTTTGAAGGCTGCGGCCCGCAGCCGAATCTTGTATCGTCCGGCATGATGAGGTTGCATCAGCGGGAATTTTATCCTCGTGTATCCGCCATCCTTAATGGTAAGAACTAGGGTTGCGCCCGTTTTATTCTCCGGAGCAGCAAGATAGCGTTTGAGCTGAGGCAACCATTTCGGGTAGTTGGAAAGATTCTTTTCTACCTGATACTCATCCAAAAAACCAAATTCGGAGGGTGGCTTTTTATTCTTTTGAGCCTGCCACTTCCGTGCACGAGAGAGCGTTTCCTCCATACGGTTGACAGCCTTAATATAGTGCTTCGTATACTTTTCTTCCGGCTCAATCCGGGTTGTCTTCACTTTCTTCCGCTGTACCGGAAAGAACGACAGCTCCAGATTGCGACGCGCCAATGCAAGATACTCTTCCAACTGGTCGCTTGAGAAAAACAGCGATGCACCCGCTGTGTCAAAACCGGCGGTTGCCTGATCATCAGGCAAGGTACTCACATCCGGGCGGATTCCGGTCAGCTGCTCAATGGTATTTTGGTACTCGCGACGATTAAGTCTTCGCAACGGAATCACGCCGCCACTGTCGCTGAGGATTTTTCTCGCCAGCACCATCTGATTGGACAGCGCATCAAGAAATTCAAGTTTATCTGCATCCTCGATGGGGGCGCTGTCCTCGGGGGGCATTTCGCCGGAATTGACCGCATCGAGTACCTTGGCCCAACGTTGAGCCGTTTCAACATCGGCGCTGACCTTAAAATTGATACTCTCAAGGTCTACGCTGCCCTCTTGCGTGGACGAGTCGTGACAGTCATAGCAATACCTCTGAAGAAATTGCAAATGTTGGGTCGGCATCACCGCGTCAGGTTGCCGCTCGGGCGTGGCATTTTTCTGGCCCATCGCCAAGGTGGGAAAACCGAACAGAGCTGCCAAAGCGAGGATCTGGAATTTAGTAAGCATTTCGGTAACGCGTATTTTTGCTTTCATGGTGTCATGATGCATCGGGGGCACTGTTTATTGTTCCATTATTTATAATACCATACCAGCACATTTTTACCGACAATGGAACCGTCGGCACAGGTTTTGTCATTTTTCTGAATAAGTTGAGACCAACGGGATCCTGATGTTCAGGATGCCTCTGCAACATCGCCATTGGGACAACTTGTGGTCAGCCATACGCCGTAATGTCGCCCCAGCCAACCCTCTAACTGGAAAAACTACTATGAACCCCCTATCCCGTACCGCGTTTGTCCTGACGATCGCCATATTTGCCCCCACTTTTGCTCTCACGGCCCAGGTCGCTAACGGACAGCAGGCGGCTGACAGCGTTTTACCCCCCGCGCCGCCCGCAGGAGCGAAATTATTGTTTGAGGATGATTTTGAACGGAGTGAATCACAGGAAACCTCTGATGAACCCGGCAATGGCTGGACCACCAACAGCAAGAAACGGGCCGCCGGAAATAAACAAGTCGATTTAAAAGATGGTGCTTTGAACATCTACATTCATCCGGCCGCAGACCACGGCGTTTCGGTCGTGCACGATGCTGCCTTCGAGAATGGACTCATTCAGCTCCGTTTTCTACTTCCCGAGAAATCATCCTCGCTCACCCTAGATTTCGCCGACCAAAAGTACAAAAAAGTCCACGCGGGCCATCTTGCCAAGGTCGCGTTTAAAACCAGCCGGGTCGAAATAGCCGACCTCAAAACAGGTATCTTTGATAAAGAGATACGAGATGCTCGCCTGAAAAAAACGCTTACCGATCAACAACAGGCGATGCTCAAGACAAAGACCATGAAGTTCAAGCATAACATTGCCCCGGGCGTCTGGCATTCTGCCACGATCAAGATCCAAGGCGATACCATCGCAGTTTCGGTTAACCAAAAATCCATCGGCGAATTTTCCTCGCCGGGAATCGCTCACCCTACCAAGCGCGTTCTGCGTTTGGCGGTCCCTAAACAGGCATGGGTGGACGACCTCAAGGTCTACGCACTGCCCACCGCACCATTATCGCCCTCGCCGCAGGCAACCGGGCAATAAACCAAAACCAAACCGCGGCCACGCTGCCCCGACAAACTCTGGCACCTAATGCCTTTTATTTTTTGCGGCGCTGTGGCTTGCGTTTTGATTTTTTCTTCGCAGCTTTGGAATATTTCCCCATCCATTGATGCGTCTCCATCAGTTCGCCACCTTCCAGGCGATCCCAAAGTTCTGGTTCGTTGGCTTTGACCCCCGCGCGAGCCAACTCGGCCGCCAAGCCAACCTCCGGCTTGCGGGCTCCCAGATCCTCGAGGCCAAAATCATCGTTGTTTGTCTGCCATTGATTTTCCAATGCACGCATTCTGGCCAATACGTCTGCATACCCGGGATCGGTTGCCAGGTTGTTCAATTCGTCCGCGTCAGTGTCAAGATCGTACAATTCTTCGACCGGTTTTTTATCCCGAAAGAAGGTCATTTCAGCATCCGTCAGCTTCCCCTGCTTCTTTAATCGCCGCATCACATGCAGCGCGGGGCGATTGAGTTCTAGGTAAGCCTGATTGGTCGCCCAAGGTACCTCCGGCATGTGATTTTTGATGTATTTGAAACGGCGGGTGGTCACACTGCGCGAGCATTCGTCAATCTCGTCCCAAATATCCCGTGCCGAACGTACGTATTGGCGGTACTGCACGTCCTCCACTCCCATCAATGGCTTTGATGTCATGTAATCCGGAATTTCAGCATTCGCCACCTTCAGAACCGTCGCGGAGATGTCCGTCGTGCACACCAGATCTTCAACGACCGTCCCCGCTTTGACGCGCCCGGGTGCCCAAATGATCATCGGTACATGAATACCGGGTTCCTGGAGATAGCCCTTGCCACGCAAGTTACAACGCCCATTATCGGCAATAAAAATGACGACCGTGTTGTCCGCCAACCCCTGATCGCGCAGGTTCTTCATCAGCAGTCCCACCTCGTTGTCCATATACTCAACCGTGTCCAAATACGCGGCCCAATCATGCCGAATCTCCGGAGTATCCGCGAAATACGGGGGTAACTGAATCTCGTCCAACGAAACAGGGTGTGCCGAATCTCTTCTCACGTCGTTCCACCAATCGCCACGATGGGTGACCTTCAGTTGGATCTGGCTGAAAAAGGGCTGATCCTCAGGCGTGAAGTCGGCTCTTTTGTCA
Source organism: uncultured Pirellulaceae bacterium (assembly GCA_937967505.1). Lineage (GTDB taxonomy): Bacteria > Planctomycetota > Planctomycetia > Pirellulales > Pirellulaceae > Mariniblastus. The sequence continues at coordinate 9,727 of CALCJM010000050.1, forward strand.
AACAATCCAAATGTTGTGACCCCGTCGTATTGGCCCACCGGTTCGTGTTTGAAATTACAGTCCGTTTTCGTTCCCCCCTTCAGCACCAATGAATGGCCCAACAAACAGGTGTACCCGGCATCTCTCAAATACGATGTAATCGGTTTATAAGGTGCGGCAAGTGGCACATCGCGGTTACTCCGATGGTGATGTGCGTTGATAATCGTTTGGTGCATCCCAACCATCATTGCAGATCGATTGGGTGAGCAAATCGGATTGGTGCAATACGCCCGATTGTACAGCGCTCCCTCTTTGGCCATCTGGTTTAGATTCGGCGTCTTTACGCCCGCCATGCCGTTGCACTGCAAATCCGGGCCCATGTCTTCCGCCATCAACCAGATGATATTGGGTTGTTTTGATTCAGTTTGAGCAAAACAAAGAGACGACAGCAGCACCATCGACGCCAGGCAGGCCAGCAGACAGATCGGTTTAGCGGAACACACCATTTTCAGTACCATCTTGAACACCATCTTGAACACTATCATGAGGACCATTAGCTTTGAAAAAAATCCTGTTCAAAAAGAACAGCTGACCTGACAGGTTTCAGTGGCTGAAACCTGCCAACTGCCATCTGTTACAATTACAAAATCACGCATCAGGCAAGTTCGATCGCAAGCAACATCAGTGCCCCGGATCAGTGATCAACAGAGATCGTTTCGGCGTATGCCAGTTCGCCGGTTCGACCATCATAGTATTGAAAAATCACTTGTGGGTGTGGATACGCGACCAATCGCTTTTCTCCCAATTTCTTGGGCATGTTAAACACGTTGTTGACTTGGACGACGCAGTAATACGGATATAAACGCTCCAGTCGCTCCAAATCCGGCAGGATGTAACTGCTCCAGCGAATATCGCACTCGCGCGGCCCGAACTTGAACTTGCCTGTGGCCGGTCGATCCATTTCATCATTTTTGGGAACGTGATTGACGCTATTGTGTGGACCGCAGCAAAATTCCCACACATTGTCGGTTACTTTGATCGCGAAACTGTTGTGCAGATCGCCTGTCATGACAAACACTTTTTTGCCAATCTTCTCCCACTGTTCAATCAGTTCCTCGCGCTCCTCAAAGAATGCCGTCCAAGCTTCTTCCTTGTTTTCCGCCATCTCAAATCCCCCCGCGCCGCTATGAGGCACCATAAACGGGACAGTCGAAATAACAAAAAAGAAATCGGCATCACTTTTGCGCATCGAGTCAAGCAGCCATTGGCGCTGCGGTGCCCCCAGCATGGAAATTCCTTTGCCTTCTCTCCGGGACACGTCATGCATGTCTCTATCGCCGCGCGTATCCAATAAAAAATACTCGCAGTTCGCAACACGAAAACTGGCGTAGGAACGACGGCCAATCGAGTAACTGACTTCATCGGTTACCTTCGCCGGCATGTGCAACCGCAGCGTATGGGCATCGACCACCTCGACAATATCGTAGACGAAACTGTTGGGGTGCCCGCCATCACCATCGAAACGAATGTCATTGACACCGGCCTCTGGCGTCCCCCAGTGGACGTGCAAGTTCAACATTTTGTCCAAAGGAAGTGCCGTGAAATCAGCCGCTTTATCGACCAACAGGTCGGATCCTTCCTGCATTTTCGCACGTCCGAAATGCACACGCTGGTTGTGCACCGTGGGGTTGGCCCACCCCAAATAGTTGAACCACGCATACGTCCCGATATCCCGAAAAACCGTACGTCGATTGCGTTTTCCCGCACTCGCGGCCCCCCAGATATCGTTGACCAACTCATGGTCATCAAATGTGAAATACGACGGTACATTGCGATGCCACGCCGACAGATCCGTATTTCGTGACAAATACAGTTTGTAATTTTCCCAAACTCCAACCATGGTCGGCATCACCTCCACGTTGCGGGGCAAAGTATCGATGCCCTGAACCAGTCGCCACGCTTCAGCGGGATAGGATCTCAGTTCCTCGTACAACCAGTCGCCGTTCATGATGTGAAAGTGAACTTTGTCAGCCCAGTCCCGATTCAGATGTTCGTAGGTTGGCGAGTGATGGCCAATCCCGTGCAGCGGGTTCTGGTTGGCACATGAACCAATCTCAAAACGGAAATTGAACAGTCCGTCAGGATTGTGTTCCGCATTTCGCGATTGATCGGCGCTGGGCAACGTCAAAAAAGTGCCCTGCAAACCATGCGGACGCTCGTTGACCCAGATCTGATAGTGATACCGTGTGTCAGGGGACAATCCGGTTAAAGTCACGGTGCCTGTGAAATCATCTTCAACCAACGTTTTGGCAACTTCAGACACCTGATCCATCGGTTTCCCGGAGTGTCCGTATTTGACGACGAATTCACCGGCGTCTGAAGTCCTCCCCCAAACTTTCATGGTGGTCGCGGTTGGATTGCCCAGCATCGGCCCTGCGGTCAACCGGATCGGGTCACGCGCGGGATCATCCGCCAAACCGATCTTGCAAATTGTTAACATCGCGAAAAAAAGAATGACATTGCGGGACGCAGTTTGTATTTTCATCAGCTGGTTTGTGCCCGGGGGGGAGGTTGGAGGTTTTAAGTTGCATCAGATTTTTAACCGAATCTCCAATTGCTGGCCGCGACAGAAACGATTTATGATCTATCTAAGTGGCTTTGCAAGCAATTTGCAATTGGGTTTCAGTAAACAAAACCCGCCAACAGGTCGGACGGTTTTATCACCCGTTGCGGCTGGATTTGGGGCCATGATAGCCGAACAGAAAGAAGATTGCCAGCTTTTTCTGGCGTCAGCGCTTGCGCGTCATCGGTTTGCGCGATGGCGTGGAGGCTGCACCACGCTTCAACGTGACGCGCGAATACGTTCTGCAGACTCCAAGCATTGGAGTCCGGATAAAGTGCTCCGGAGGCTCGCTTGTGACCAACCTCCCGGTCATCCACAGCACCTTCGAACGGACCGATGCCCGTCCTGCAATATATTCTTTGACTTCGTGGTCAGTAAAATCTTGGCAGCATTGAAATTGTTAGGCGACATGCTTCCTTCAGCAAGGCATGTCGAACTGGAACAGGTTTTTTGTTTCCAACTGATCCGGGCGCTCAAAACAGGGCTGGCGTCAGCACAATTTTCCAATCATCCACAAGCCTGACGACTCAATCGCAATCACTCGCACCGGCAACAAAACCACCGCAAAGGCGGCTGGCAGACCGGCAGACCGGCAGTTAGGAATTTACCATCCGTTGGCGACGCTACCAGCGTCGGAGCGAAGCTGGCGGCATCGCCAACGCTACGCTTCCGACTGACAAACGCTCAAAAGGTCAACGATAACACGACATCAGACTACATTTCCGACTGGTTCTTTGCAAACATTACCTGCAAACTGTTGCAGCGGCGTTCTGCAAAAGCAGCCTCGCAATAGCATAGATAGAAATGCCACAGCCGAATAAACGCGTCGTCGAAACCCAGCGCCTTCACGTCATCCAGTCGCTTCATGAATTCCACTCGCCAGTGACATAACGTGTCGGCGTAATCTTGGGAAAAATCCTCCAGACCAATCATCCGCATAGTGGTTGCGCGACCGATCGACCGGTTGATCGAACTGATCGATGGCAAACAGCCACCGGGGAACACATAAGCCCGGATAAAATCAACGCCTTTACGATAGGCATCGTGGTTTTGTTCGCTGATCGCGATCGCCTGAATCAGCATCGCTCCATCATCCTTCAACAGAGAATCGCATTTTGTAAAATATGTATCCAAGAATTTGTGGCCCACCGCTTCGATCATCTCTATCGAAACCAGTCGATCAAATTTTCCCTCCAATGATCGGTAATCCTGTTGAAGCACAGTTACCTGTTCTTCCAACCCCTTGGCCCGCACGGCCGCCACCGCGTGTCGGTGTTGCTCTTGTGAGATCGTTGTGGTGGTCACGTGCACACCGTAGTGCTCCGCCATAAAAATTGCCAGAGCGCCCCAGCCAGTCCCGATCTCCACCACTTGCTGGCCGGGCTTCAGTTGCAACCGTTCGCAAATGTGCCTCATTTTCACCAGCGATGCGGCATGCATCGGGGACTGGGCGTCGGGAAACCGTTCCTCACTAACGGATTTATTGAAAATTCCGGCCGAATAATTCAGCGTTGGGTCGAGAAACAGTTTGTAAAACTCGTTGCCCAGATCGTAGTGCTCATGGATATTGCGGCGACTGCCTTCGACGGTATTTTTACGTCCCATGTGCCTGAACCGGTGGAAAGCTGACCGCATCCGCGACCAGCGTTTTTCCATCGCGCTGACAGAATCCATATTGCGGATCATTATCCTGATCAGGTCCGTCAGGTTATCGCAGCCCCAGTCATTGTCGATGTAGCTTTCGGCGGAACCAATTGTGCCGCTGGCAAGTAATTTGCGAAAGAACGCCTGATTGGAAACCGTAACGGTCGCCTGCAATCGGTCCTTTGCCGTTTCGCCAAAACTCACCGCACTGGCACTTTCAATCACGTTGACGCGCCCTCCATCGAGCGACGAAAACTTCTTCAGTACGACATTCCGCGCGAGGGTGTTGATTGACCAGTTACCCGAGGACTGCCGATTTGTTTTTCCGTGCGAGTCTCCGGATCGACTTTCAACCGGCTCCGGTAGTGGCAGTTCGGTTTGGATATTGAAGGTGGGGCTGCTTGGGTTTGGGAAGTGATTCATCGGTTTTGGGGGCTCGGATGGGGAACAAACGGAACGCGTTTAAGATACAACTTGAGGGCTTGGAAATAAATCCCGGCAAACACCTTGACACTGTACAGAGGATACTTCACCACAACTTTCGCCAGTTGCAGCGCGTTAAGCGGGCGATTTCGCAACGACAGAGAAACATCGAACACCTTTTGGCCACGTTGGTGATTCTCCATTTTGATTCCAATCGTCTTGCCCGGATGGTTGAACAGAAATCGGTAATGCATGTCCATTTCCATGAACGGAGAAACATGAAAATTTTTCCGGACACGATCCGCTACGATGATTTTTTTGCCGGGCTGAACAGGCATTACATAGGTGTGTTGTTCGCCCCATGGCGTATTGTTTACCTCAGCAACGATGGCCACAATCGTCGCACCGTCTGAACCGTAACAGTAATAAAAACTGACGGGATTCATCTGGAATCCGCAGTAACGTAACTGAGTCAGCAAACGAATTTTTCCGATCGGGCGGTCAATGCCGTTTTGGCTTAACAGATCAATCACGCACTGTTTCAGCGGCCGGTCAGCATGATATGTTTTCAAGTAGTCAGATCGTCGGAAACTGCCATACCGCGTTTTCCGGGTCGACCATAGCCAGTGTCCGTCAAAAACGGTTTCAATCTCGTCCAGATCCAACAGAAACATAAAGACTGAAAACTTGAATTCGTTGCGGACGTGCTGCTTCCTGCGATGTCGCACGGTACCTTCGTAGATGTGGCTACCAACGCCATTGATTGGCTCCAGCAGAGGTGGTATCCAATCGCGTGTCCCGGGCGAGTCTTCCGTCGTCGCGGTGCCGGCGTCAGCGGCTGCTGAAATCGTATCTAACATAACACCGGTACCTGCTGCAGTTGGTTGACGACCGCCAAAGCCGATTTCACTCCGTCCTCGTGAAAACCGTTCCCCCAGTAGGCACCGCAAAACGAGGTCGAATTGACGTTCAATAACTCGACATGGCGGTCCTGCATGGATTTGCGTTTGATGTTGAATGTGGGGTGATGGTACTGCCACGAACCGATGATGTTTTCGTCTCGAATGCGATCGCGGTCGTTCAATGTAACGCAAAAGACTTGCTGGCTGTTGATCGACTGCAAAATATTCATGTTGTAGGTCACGGTCGCCGATTCTGTCGGCGCGAGGGGATTGAAGTAATTCCAACTGGCCCACGCGCGGCGGGTTCGGGGCAGAACGTCGTGTTGCGTGTGCAGAATAGCCGTATTGGGTTGGTACGGAAACGCCCCAAGGATCTCACGTTCGGTGTCCGTCGCCTCGGCCCCGAGAATACGCAACGCCTGATCGCTGTGACAGGCAAACACCACATGATCGAAAGACTGAAATTCCGTGTCACCATCGACCAACAGCTCCACTCCATCCACCGATCCTTCCACGCGATGCGCGTGGTTCGCGATATTCGTGCTGCCCGACCGGGAGCCAGTGCGACGCCGAATCTTGCTGATCGGGCTGGATGTTTTGATCCGCTGCACAAACGATGCGGTCAAAGGAGGCAGGTAGCTGCGCGAGCCCCCTTTGATGACGCGCCACTGCGGCCGGTTGGTGATCCCCAACAAACCGTGGTTTTTGTAGAACTCGCAAATAAACGCAATCGGAAAGTCACGAAAGCTGGCAAAAGAAGCCGACCAAATCGCAGCGCCCATCGGCAGGAAGTACTGGTTGATAAACGACTTGGAAAATTGGTGACGCTCGAGAAAACAGCCAACGGTTTCTTCAGATGCCGGGTTCGAGTCATGCTGCGATTCCAACAACTGATTGCCAAGTTTGTTGAAACGGACCAGATCATAAAGCAGCCGATAGAACCGGGGATTGACTAGGTTCCTGCGTTGGGCGAACAATCCCTGTGGGTCGGCCCCCCGGTACTCCAACCCGGTTCGTTCGCATTTGACGCTGAAACTCATAATGGTCTCTTGCGACGTGACTTTTAGTTCATCCATTAACTGGATGAAATTTGGGTAGGTCCGGTCATTGAAGACGATGAATCCCGTATCAACGGCAAATTCACCCTCGTCGGTTTTGACATCGATGGTATTGGTGTGGCCTCCAATTCGCGGTGCCGCCTCGAACACGGTCACTTCGTGGTCGCGGCTGAGTTTATAAGCGGTGACCAGCCCCGATATCCCCGCTCCAACGATCGCAACTTTCATTTGTTCTCCGGGAAAGATGCCACGGGCAGTTCGCAGCTGCCATTGTTATAACGCCTTAACGCCAAACGGTAGCGGAAGCTGGCGAAAATTCGATAGGCCAAATCCATTGGCCAACGAACCATTGCCCAGCGCGTGGGTTTCACCAACATCGCAAATCCCAACCGGCTGTAGATCTCCCGAAAGACTTCGACACCGACCACGACGGTGCCGTCAGCAAAGCGGCCGTGAATTTCACGCATCAGCTGATCAAGTGTTTTTCCAGTGTCGGTGGGATCAAAATTGGTGGCGGCGATGTCGGTCAGCTTCATGCGCCCCTGCTTGTCCTTGCGGCGGATCATTTCAATCTCGGCCTTGCACATGGGGCAATGACTGTCGTAGAAAACTTCAAAGGGAGCCGCTGCAAACGTGTTGATCGGGTCGGTGGGGGACGTCATGTGCGCTCCGGCGAGGTGCCATCCAGCAAAGGGGGATTAATCTGGTTCGATCTATCTCAATTAGCTGACAAAACCGGACATTATGTCTTGCCATAACCCAATTTGTGCGTTGAGCTTCATGAAGATCTCATTTGCGTGCGCATTGAAGCTGAAATCCCATGAAAATGGGCAATCTGCGATACAGACAGGGATTTCCCAATAGTCGGTTACCAAAGCGTCGCTAAACTAGATCCCTCAAAACGCAGCTTGCGCCCCACCCTAACATGGTTCCCTACACCGCGCGTGGGGGCAGCGTATTGGCACGCCATTGGTGTTGCTGCGTTCGTCATCTGTGCTAACGACATCGCGAGATTTTTACGGATTATTTTATGGGAAGCAAAGACGCACGAACCGGAAAAAAAAAGGGCAAGAAGACAATGGCGGAAACGGCGGATAAATTTCGCTGTTACGAAAAATCAGTCCAGTCGCCGGAGCACGAGATTGAGTTTTTTGAGCGCGCCTACAAAGATTGCTTTCGCAGGAAAGCTTACACCTTGCGGGAAGATTTTTGCGGAACATTTGCGATCTGCTGCGATTGGGTGGCCAGCGACAAACGCCGTACCGCAGTCGGCGTCGATTTATGCCCTGAGACACTTCAGTGGGGCCGTGACAACAATCTGGTCAAACTGGACGACGAACAGCAGGCGCGCGTCCGGGTTTTGGAGCAGGATGTCCGCAAGAAAAATCGCCCCCAGGTTGATATTCTTGCGGCACAGAATTTTTCCTTTTGGATTTTTAAAACCCGCCGGGAAGTGGTCGATTACTTCAAGATCGCGCGGTCCAACCTCCAGTCGCAGGGAATCATGGTGATGGACATGATGGGCGGCGGCGAATGTTTGACGGAGGGACAAACCGACAAACGCAAGATCAAGAAGGGCAAAAAAGGATTCAGTTACCACTGGACCCAGCACAGCTACAATCCAATTAACCACAATTGCGAGTTTTACATCAGTTTCAAATTCGCCGACGGCAGCAAGATGAAACGCGCGTTCACCTACCAGTGGCGCTTTTGGACGTTGGCTGAAGTACGCGAGATGCTGGCCGAAGCCGGCTTCAGTGAGAGCTACGTTTATTGGGACGTGGAAGAAGATGAGGACGAGGAAAGCAAATACGAGCGCAAGGAAGTCGCCCCGAGTGATCCGAGCTGGGTCAGTTACATTGTCGCGAAAAAGTAGCAACCCACTTTAAACTCTCTCAATTCTCCTCCAAAGGCTCCGGCAATTCTTCCAAGACGCTGTGCTCGGCGTCCAAGGCATCTGGAATTACCGCAGCCTCCGCCGGTCCGTCCAACTGAGGAATGAAAACCTCGCCGGGAGCCTCGATCAGTTCGTCGCCGGACATTGGCCCTTCAAAGCGCTGCGCGCCGAACGGTGGTGGGGTGAACTGGGACGTTAGATAGATCCGTTTAACGCGCGTGCGGTTTGCGTGGTAGTTGTAGTTTTGAATTCTGGTGGACGCAAATTTTGGTGACGGTGCCTCGATGGAATTCCCTGCCGCCATCGGCAAGTGCGGATCGCCGATCGCCGGAACCAGACGCTGTGTCAGGGCGTCCTGAGGATTCAGGCGTAGCGCCTCGTGAAAATACTCCGTTGCCGACTGCCGATGGCCGGCAATCCCGTAATGATAGCCCAACAGCACTTTCAGTTGATAGTCGTCCGGACGGCGTTGAGCCTGTTCCAGCAGCGCTTCGGTTTGTGTGACGTAGTCATTGCGTCCGTAAAATGCCCGAAAGTGCTGTCCAAAGAAGTCCCACTCATCAGGATCTAATAACCTTGTCGCAGCATCCAGTTCCCTTGCCGCGATCCGGTATCGGCGCGACGCGAAATTCGCCTGAGATGAGAACAGCTTTAGCAGACCGTTCAGCGGATCCACCTTGATCGCCTGCTCGACCAGCGTCAGCGCATCCCGATAGCGTCCTGACCGAAATGCCGTTTCCGCATCCAGCTGAAACCTTCGCGCCGGTTCCAGTGTGTGAATGATGGGAAATTGAATCGCTTGGCCAACGCGCTTCCCACCGGACGTACCCGGAGTATTACGCGCGTCGGATACACTATCGTAAAAGGCGGGGTTGAGCACACGCACCGGACGAGGGCTGTGGGAGGTTGGGCTCTGGTACTGACTGTCTACCGCGGTAACCATCGCAGGACGATCGGTGGCAAGTTCAACACCGGCCGCACCAATGTGCGGACCAACAAACAGCGGCAGCGCGTAGTACAAATCTCCAAACGGTACGGCCGGGAGCTGGTGAGGATTTCGAATCGTCGCGCGCCCACCGAAACAACTTACCCGGCGCTTTCGGGACTGCAGCAGCTGCGCCTCCGCCGGATTCGGACAGACAGCACAGCAGACAATCGTGGACACGACAACGCAGACGATCGAACTCGACCGGATCAGACTGTTCACGGCAAGCATCCACAGGGACAGACAACGACAGGAAATATAACCACTAATGTTTAAAACGGCAAAACCACGATTTGAATTGATATCGCTTGCCGCTGGCACAACAACCCAAATGACCGAAACACACCCACTGAATCGCGCGCACCAATCAATCGATTCTGTTGATTAAACCAGTCGTCAGGGATCACGGGTCACCTACACCCGTTTTGACCTTAAAGCGCTTGGCAATTGAAAGCTTACCGTTGGCGATGCTGCCAGTTTCGCTCCGACGCTGGCAGCGTCGCCAACGGATGGTAAATTGCTAACTGCCAGTCGCCTAATCCATCCTCTCGCCTCGCCCGCAACGCTTGAATTGGCTAAGATTTAATCGGATGCCGGGGTTGCTTCGCCGGCAATTGAGTTGGTTTTGTTGAAAAGTGTTTGATGAATATTGTGGTTTTGGGTGCCGGAAATGTTGGCCATTCGATCGCGGACCTGCTGTGTCGTGCCGAACATAGCGTGACTGTTGTGGACACAGATTCCGGACGCGTCAATCGAATTAACGAGGAACTGGATGTGCGGGCCATCACTGGTTCTGCGTCCCAGTCCAGCGTCCTGTTTCAGGCCGGCATCAGTACAGCGGACCTTTGCCTGGCGGTCACCGGGTCCGACGAAGTCAATATCGTTGCTGCCAGCATGGCCAAAGCAATGGGGGCTCACCGCGCGATCGCCCGTGTGTATTCGCCCGTCTTTCGTGACTTGAGCACTTTTGACTATCAGCGGCATTTCAAGATTGACCGCATGATGTCCCTAGAACATTTGTCAGCGCTGGAACTGGCGCGAGGCATCCGCGGACCGGGGTCGATTGTCGTTGAACAGTTCGCGCGTGGTGAGTTACAGGTGCAGGAGTTTATCGTGGGCCAGGAGGGAAAGTTGACCAGTTCACCGGTTCGTGAGCTGGGGCTGCCTTCCAATGTGCGCATCGGCACCATTCAGCGCGAGCAGCGTATGTGGATCGCGTCTGCGGACGACCAACTGCAGATTGGTGACAAAGTGACCGTGTTTGCGAGGCCCGGCGACATGGGGCCCATCAAGACGCTGTTCAAGATGGGGGATGGCACGGTGAGGCGGGTTGTCATCGCTGGCGGTGGCGAAACGGGCCTGCACTTGGCACGAATGCTGGAACGAGAGACCTTTAAAGTCACCATTATCGAACACGACGAACAACGCAGCAACCTGCTGGCCAATCTACTGGACCGGGCGACCGTCATCCGAGGCGATGCCAAAGGACGTGAGTTTCTCGAAGAGCTGCGGGTTGGTACCGCAGACGTTTTCGTGGCGGCAACCGGCGAAGACGAGGTCAATATGATGCTGGGCGTGGAGGCTCATGATCTCGGGGCGCACCAGGTCATGGCCATCATTGGCAAACCCGACTACGTTTCAGTACTCAGCCGGCTGGGGATTGGAAAGGCCGTCAGTCAGCGCGAGGTGATGGCAAAACAGATCGTGGGGTACCTGAACGAAGGCGTGATCATCTCCCGCGCTAAATTACCGGGTGGGCTGATCAATATTTTGGAACTGGAGATTGCCGAAGATTCCGCTGTGACCCGGTCCAAAATCATGGAGATGGGATTGCCCGAACGCTGCTTGATTGTGGCCATCGTCCAGCAGGAAATGGTGCGTGTACCTTCAGCCAACGACCGCTTAAATGCCGGAGATAGTGTGATCGTGATTGTCGAGGACGACGTGATGGGGGCCTGCGTCGGCATGTTTATGAGGCAGTCGTAATGCCAATGGCTTAAATGACACCACCCGGTAACGCCCCTCGAGACGCCGTCCTGTTCGATGGTTGGCCCCAAGCCGACCGGTCTCCAAAACGAGGAGAATTCCCGCGGGATTCATACCGACCACGCGATTTCTCCCATTCGGCCGGTCAATCTTGCGGTTCAGTTTGCTGATCCGCCAGCCAGGACTGGTTATTCGCCGGCCCAAACAGCTTCGCGACACTTTGCGTGCTGTTCTGGAGTGTGCGATTGACCAACCACCACATACCGAATGCGACGCTTGCCAGAATCAACAGCGCTGCCAACAGCAGTTTCAACAGCTGGTTCTTCAACAGATCCACCGGCTCGATCACACTGTGGTAGTCTTCGACCGCCAACACAACCAACCCGGTGTCGATTTTTACAATTGCATCCGGATCGGCAACCGTATCTGTCGTGGGAATATTTTGCGTGGACACGGGCTTGCGTTCGATGATTACCGGGGCATGGGCTGCGATCGATTGTTGTCGATAACCGGTCCCCTCGCGCTCCTGTCCCATCGGATCGTAGAAAAATTGATCCGCCACGCTTTGCGGATTAGGGACCATTTTTTCCGTCAACCGAAAAGGGATTGGGGCTGGGCCACCAGAAAGTTCCTCCAAGAGTGGGTGTTCAAGGATCGTGCCGGTTTTATCACCGTTGCGATCATCGACCATCATCACATACTGCTTTTCCTCGTTTCTGAATTGAATAAAGTCACCCAATTCCACCGTGACCGCCACGATCCCGCGTGGTTTTCCGGCCCGTACAATCGGCGCGGAGAACGCCACCTTCCAGGTGTTGGTGGCTTGGGAAAGAAAGATGGCGGACAGATGAGGTTGCTGGATGATCCGTCGTTCGTTGACAGATTCGGGCAGCCGTTCGCGCCCCGCAGCGCTGTCACGGCCGTACGCCAGATCCGTATTGTCACCGGTGAAATACGTTCGAAACGCATAATTGTTCAATCGCGTGTGGTTGTCGGAACGGAACACGGAACAGACCTGATTGCCCGCGCGATCGGTAATAAACCAGCTACTGGCCGGCGGGTAATCTTGATCGGCGTTAACCAGTCGCTTGGCCAGCATCGGTTCCATCGCCTTGCGATCAGGATGATCCAACAGCAATTGTCGGGCTCGGGCCACGGCCGGATTGGTCTCGATTCGCTGGCCGGCCTCCCAGCGCGTGTTATCGATCGGAGCGGCGATCATCCGACGCGCCTTCTGAAGTTCCGGGTTGGCATCAAATCGATCGAATGCGGCGACGAATTTTTCATCTTTTGCCAGATGTTCGACCACACGGAAGTATTCAAGGATCTGTTCGGCCGCTGATCTGGCGGCCAGTTGCGCCTTGAAACGATTGCTCTCGTTGGCTTTGTTGATCACCGCAGTGGTGGTTTCTGACGCGGCCTGGTTGAACGCCCACCCACCAAAGGCACTCATTACGCCCATCAACAACAGCGGTCCGAAAATGCCCAGCAACAGTAGCGGCCGCCGTTCCCGCCGACTCTCGCGTTGTCGCAACGCGAACAGAATACTCTGCACACTGGGAAAACGATCGTCAGGATCAAACGCAATGCAGCGACTGATGATATCCGCCAGCGACCGGTCTACGCCAGCCAAGGTTCGATGGTCCGTTGGCGACGGTGCCGTTTTCAGCGCTGTACGATACGCGGCCAACCGGTCGCCGATCTGCGCTGAGGATTCAATTTTTTCGGTTAACGCCTGATCCCGATAGGGCGGTGCCCCCGTCAGCATCCGATACAAAATTGCGCCAAGTGCGTAAACATCCCATCGTGAATCGGGCACCGCGGCCAGATCCGCCTGCTCGGGAGCCATATAGTACAACGTGCCCAGGGCACCGCTGCGATCGTTGCTCAACCGTGACTGGCCAAAATCTGCCACGCGCGGTTTGCCGTCCTCATCCAGCAAAATATTGGCCGGCTTGAGGTCGCAGTGCAGGATCCCCTTGCCGTGCAAATGCATCATTCCTTGCGCGATCTCCCGGAACAAATCAACCGCCTCATCCGGCGAATAGACGCCATGCCGCTGCAACTGGTTCTCCAACGAGCCCTGTTCGATGAAATCCATCACATAATAGGGTGGCTGTGCGTTCCAACCAACATCCAGCAGCTGCACCACGTACCGATCGGCCGAAAGCACTACCAGTTTTTCCACTTCCTGGGCCAACTGTTGAACATCTGCCGCCGATCGTTGCGTATAGAACTTGACCGCCACTGGCCGCCCCGTTTTTTGATCGGTCGCCCGCCATACCTCGCCATATGCGCCGCTGCCCAAAAAGTTCTCCAGTACATAACCCGGAATGTTTGCCGGTGGGCGCGTTGGCTCAAGACTCAACTCACGCGCCTTGTCCAGCGCTTCCTGGGACTGATGTTGGGTTTTATCAGCTGCCATTTTGGGCGACAATGAAGGTTAATGTAGGATGACGTACGTTGGCCATGACAGGGATTCGAAACTGCCAACGGCAACTCATTCAGTTTAACCTTCCTCCGCCGGCGCTTCCATGACAGAATCCGGATTCTCCAGCGGTTCCCCGATCCCCGGACGGACGATCTTGTGAAACAGTCAATCGATGCGGTCGTGTTCGACATGGACGGCCTGATGTTCAACACCGAAGATCTTTACGATCAAGTCGGTGATTCGATATTAATGAAACGAGGCCGGCGGTTCACGCGCGAATTAAAACTGGCAATGATGGGATTGCCCGGCCAACAGGCATTTCAGGTCATGATCGACCGATGTGGACTGGATGATTCGGTAGAACAGCTACAGGATGAAACCGAGGCGCTATTTGTCAAACTGCTACCGCGCGAGATTCGCACGATGCCCGGACTGTTGGCGCTGTTGGATCGACTGGAGCAGCAAAATATCCCCCGGGGCATCGCCACCAGCAGCCACCAGCGCTTTGCCGCCGTGGCGCTGGCGCAGTTTGATCTGGCCGATCGATTTGATTTTGTCCTGACCGCCGAAAGCGTCAAGCAAGGAAAACCTCACCCCGAAGTCTATCAACTGGCGGCTGAAATGATGCGACTGCCACCCGAAGCGCTGCTGGTATTGGAGGACAGCCACACCGGCAGTACAGCCGCCGCAGCAGCGGGAACGTGTGTGATTGCAGTGCCGACCGAACACAGCCGGGAGTGTGATTTTTCGCATGTCCATGCCATTGCCGATGGGCTGCATGACGAGATCATTTGGCGAACGATCCGGCACGGCTATCACCGGGAGGTTAAAGAGGCATGACTCCTGTAACCTCCATGACCAACTGCCACAGCCGTACGTAGGCGTTCTCAAATGGATTTTCCCTGAGGAAACTGATGGCCACCTCCGGGGATCCGATAAACGGTCGAAGCACGTATCCCATTTGAGTTCCTACAAACGCGTAGATGAAAATCCAGATAAGCATCATCCGTTTGTGACGGACATTTTTTTTAATCAGGGGCGCGTACCATTTCGCCAACAGGCGCTGCGCCGTAACACTGGCGGTGCCAAATATAAACGCATTCACCAAAATCGCATGTGGGTAGGATTTTTCAGTGGCGTTTGACACATAGAAAAACGATATCAGTGGAGCAAATGCGGCAAGGATCACTACCAATCCCGCCTGCGCAGACACCACCGCGCGGAGCGCTTGGGCAAAATCATCCCGCAAGCCAAACAACGAATTCAACACAAAAAAACTGGGCAGCGAAACGATCACCGTCAGCACGATCAGCAACGGCAGTTTCACTCCCGAGTAAATCATTTGCAGTATCTGTGCGTTGAAACTGCGATGCCCGTCGATCCACCCGTAACTTCCCATCGCGATCCCATACAGCGGGCCTGCAAGACAGACGATCAAAATGGTTTGCCTAACCCCGTCCAGCGCGTGGCTCTTTTTCGCCGCTGGTTTGTGCCACGGTTTGGACGCGCTTTCTTG
Organism: uncultured Pirellulaceae bacterium; assembly: GCA_937967505.1. Taxonomy (GTDB): domain Bacteria; phylum Planctomycetota; class Planctomycetia; order Pirellulales; family Pirellulaceae; genus Mariniblastus. The sequence continues at coordinate 25,171 of CALCJM010000050.1, forward strand.
GTCATCGCCACCGGGGCGCAGAACGTGGTCAACGGTGTTAAACCCTTGAACCACGCCCTGCAGGCCGCAGCGAAGTTGTTCTTTGATATGTCGCATGGAAAACTTTGACGGGGCAGAGAAAGCAGCGTTTAAAACAACAGGCTGTAAACCGCTTCGAAAAAATTCGAATGCCGAGGACGCAGCCACTGAAACGGTAGACCCGGCGATCCAATAAAGGGCCGCAATACCCAACCCATCTGACAGCCCACCAGACAAAACACGGTCAGCCAACAGTAGAACACGCGCCAAACCGATGCATTAAACTTCATATCGCGCGGCCGGTCCAGCGGACCGCTGTCCTTCCGCCGATAGGTGCTGGTTGGCCGCGGTGGTTTGGACAGTTCCGACGTATCACCAGCCTCGGTGACGCTTGGGGTGGCGCTGGGGGTGTCGACGGCGATCGTACTGGTGGAGACTGAAACGCCCTTGGCTTCGATGACCGACAATCGCCCCAACGTCTGGATCAGAAAAAGGAGCCCCAGCAGTCCCGCCACTGCAAACACAATCACATTCAACAGCACGATGAACGAGTAATTGGGTGTGCTGAGACTAAAGAAGGCCAAAATCGGGCCCATCGACGCCAGCACCGCAATGTTTACCGACAATGATGCCACCAGCAATTTGAAAACAGGGAAAATTCTCAACCGGGATCCTGCTAACGCGTTGAAGACGTACAACGACGGAAACGTAACCACCAACGTCAACACGAACAGCAATGGCACTTTGCACATCGACGCACTGGTTTGCAAGACGGCTGTTTGATACGCAGCATTCTCAAAACCACGCACCAACGCAAACACTCCCATGCAAAACCCGTACACCACGGCCAGGCAGATGATCGTTACCGAGATTCCCACGACCGGAATTTCAATTTCCGCTTTGGAAAGATGCTCTGGACGTGTCGCATCGCCACGCAGGATACGATCCAGTTGATAAAGTTTCTCAAAGAACGCTCCCCGTTTTGCAGTGACTGGTTTCATAACTTGCCTCTGTTGGTAACTTTTGTAATTGCCGTTGTATTGATGCTGATGATCAGCCCGGTTTGGCCCGTCAATTGATCAGTTAATTTTGCTCTGCATTGCAGAGCCAATTGACAGGAATGTCAGTGTGTCTGGTTGTTTAAAAAAGCCAAAAGCCCAAATCTTATGACGTCATCAGTCCGTCGCCCGGTTTGGGCCGCGCATCGCGTGTTAGCGTTTGCGATGTCTTCGTCTGTGCGGCTTTGAGAATGGTTTCCAGTGCGTCCAAGTATTGGGAAAACTGACGGCGGCCCTTTTCGGTCAGACGATACTGACTGTTGGTGTTACGACCGCTACCGGTTTTTCGAACCGCCAGAATTTTACTGTCCAGCAACACTTTGAGGTGTCGGTTCAGGTTGCCGTCGGTCAGTCCGCATAATTCCTTGATCTCGTTAAAATTGAGTTCTTCCGGCGTAGCGATGACCGTGGTCAGGATTCCCAACCGCGCTTTCTCATGAAAGATGCGGTCCAGTTCTTCCATGGCGGCCCGGGTTGTACCGGGGGAAACTGGCTGACTGGCGGACGCTCTGGCCGGTTTGGTCTGTTTTTTATTTTTTCCCATCACGACGCTCCATATTCCAGAACAGAATCGCTCCCAACAACATTTGCCCGCCGCCGAACAGTATTGCCATCTGTTGGTTCAATCGCATGACCGAACGCTGTTCCAGCGCGACACAAATAATGCCACCTAAAATAAACCAGGCCGCGACCCACCGGGCAGCCACCGGCAAATGTTGTACACAGGAAACGATCCCCAATCCGTAGACCATCGACCACATCGCCGGAAGTAAGTGGTAAAGGCAACCGGCAGCGGAAGAAGAAACGGGAGGGACAAGCGAACGGTGCGCTGCCCAATCATGATCCTGCCCTCCGGAAAGCATGGGCCACTGGTTGCCGCAAAACACCCAAGTCAGCACGGCCCCGACAACCAACGACGGCAGCAGTTGGCGGCCAAGGTTGAAGTGCATTTTCCAATGCAGTTGACTCGCACCCGATCCGGCACGGATCTTCATTTCAAGGATCGCAATGGCAGTCGACGCCACCGCTACCAGCGACTAGGCGTTCACAAAAACAGTGTTTGAATCCGCACCGGGCCATCGGTTGAGGACGATCGCCACGGCAACAACACCCATAGCGCATACAATCGTGGCCGCCGAACGGAACCCGCGCGATGTTTGCGTGCGGTCCAACTGCGCCTTGATTTCCGAAATCTCGGATAGTGCTTTGTGTAGATTCATCAATACCACCTGTGGATACTTCAAGGCCAACGATTTCGATCCCAAATCGCGGGACGGTTGCCACGCAAACACTCAGTCATTAACTCTGCGATGTAGAGTATACGGCGGCCGTTTACTTTGCAATACAGAGCACTCGTGATTTTCCAAAATTTTACAAAACCGATGATCATGCTTTCACCTGCGGCGATCAGCGTGCTGGCTTCGGTGAATAGCCCGGTGCGACTGGCAGTTAGGAATTTACCACCCGTTGCCGGCGCTGTCAGCGTCGTAGCGAAACTGGCAGCATTGCCAACGATAAACTTTCAACTGCCAATCACCTAATAAAAAGCCTTGGCCGTGTGAATGAGTTTAAAAGTGGCAGATCAGCATCCGACCCTGAAGGTGCTGCTGAAAGCAAAGCCGCGTGCGGCTTCGATCGACGGAAGCTGTTCATGTACTGAAGGGCAACCGCGCGAAGCAAAGCCCTTGTCAAACTGACCAACGGGGACAAACCGCTTTCGGCCTGCTGGAACAGAACGCTTGACGTACCTCGTCCATTCTATTTGCGTTGAAATCAATCGTCGGCGCGGGTTCCTTTTACGTGGATAAATCGTGCGGCAATCAGGATTAGGGTGGCAATTGCCCATTGAACGATAAAGGTGATGATGCCAAACCGTACTGCATCGGCATTCGATACGGTTACCCATTTATTTCGATGTCGTAAATTGCGCGACGGGAATTCCACAGCTGCAGATACTCTTGGTTCGCCAATTCAAGGGTGTGCCAGCCCACTGGAAGTGAAAAGAGAATAAGCATTGCTGCAAGAGCAAGAAGCACCCAGCGCGCAATTTTGAATCTACATAGAAGTTGTCCAATCGCAACGGGGGAGTCGTATGGATTCGCAGGCGATTCGGGGTCAGTAACCATACTGAAAATTCATTTCGCTGGGCAACATAACAAATTGTAATTTTTCCGTGTGTCGTTCAGATAACTTTGGACTGATTGCAAGCTGACAAGAAAACCAACAGGTCGTGCGTTCGCCTTTTCTCGCAGGTCTCCACTTAATTCAACATCATGGTAGTCGATTGGGGAAGTGACTACCAGCTTTCTCTGCGTTGTTCTGCGTCAACCAAAGCGATACCAGACTGAGTAGGGTAATGAAGTGTTACCAGCAGGCGGCTCCGCGTCCAAGTACGTCCAAGTACGTCCAGTATGGGCGTGTTGTCGTGAGGTGCGTTGATGTTTGTCGCAGACAAAGGTCAATCAGTCCCCTGTACTTCGTTCCCGTAGTTTGAAACCGGAAGCGGTATGCCCAATGTAAAACCGAAAATCAAATTTAATACGAGGCGAGGACAACCGCGATTTCGGTAAGGAATCGTGGGGAGGAAGCCTGCGAAGATATGCGTAAACGCCGTTTTTTGTATTCGCCACCCGGACTTCTTTTCGCTAAGACTCGCTAGGTTACCAGCAGAAACTTCATTAGGCGACTGTCAGTAAGGAACCTACCATCCGTTGCCGATGCTGCCAGCGTCGGAGCGAAGCTGGCAGCATCGCCAACGGTAAACTCTCAACTGCCAATCACCTTAGTCCGGCGATTTCGGGTGAGCGTGCTTGACAACGCGAAACTGAACCGGAAATATCGGGGCTCAGGTAGATGGAGTGCTTAGGCGGGGGGATACGATACGTTGTTTCGATAGCGTTGAGTGGTCAGCCAAAATCGAAGCCCCTTGTCTGGGGAGATCCGCTTGGCGTACCGGTGAGTAGGGCTTGCCCGGAAGGTGGGGCCGTGCATGTATCTGGAATAGGCTCGGTCGAAGCCGCCCCCTATCCCCAAGTTATTTGGCTAGCTCAGCGGAACCCAAAACTTGTCACCAAGAATGTGAACGGCATAGTAGGCAATAGTTCGCCTCCAAAAGGACACGCCCTCACGAGTCATCAAATCAAGAAAGACTAGATCTGCATCAGATCGACTCAACACTGCTGACTGGTCAGTTTCCAAACTTGTTTCCGGTCGCGTCCGTCCGCTGTTTACGTACGAATAATCATGAACGAGGGGGCAACCACAGACAGTTCCATTGGCCCAATTATGGGCCAAAGAATTCGAGGAATGGATGCCAAGTTGAACGTGAAGCCTTCAGGGATTACGAATTTTTTGCCTTTAGATTCAATTGAATATTCTGCCGCCAATTTCCATTCCTGATTACCCTGATCCCATGAGAACATGAAAGACAGTCAGGTTGTTGCTCCCTTCCCTGAGCAGCCCGAGTATTGGTTCCAAATATTTTTCTTTAGAGCTGTCTTCGCCGAACGTATCTTGTGCGTAATTGATTAACTGGTCTTTTTGAAAGTGCACGTCGGTCAAGTTTTTCCAATTTACAGCTGCGAATCCCGCGAACCCAACGATTAAGAGCAATCTCACGAGAATAGACGAGCTTGTCGATGCAGTAGCCGCAATATAACGATGCAGTAGCCGCAATATAACCAAGGATTCCAATGACTACGGTGATATACATTGTCCATAGCGTTTGGGTTTGAGCTGATCGTTCGAAAATCAATCCGAGAACATTCTCAATTGCTATTTGTGAATTTTCCATTTGTTTGGTGCAGTTCCAATGCTAAATAATGTTCGCCGTCACCGGGCATGGAGAGGCGATTTTCCATTTGTGAAAACTTGCAAGCTGTGCTCCGCGTGCACGGCATGGTTATCCGACGATTTTGGGTAGCGATTTACGAAAAACAACTTTGTCGACTCCAGCCTCGTAGAAGTCTCGAATCCGAGCCTCCGCCTCAAACCCGTTGTCGGCGTAGAATTTCCGGACATAGTCAAAGTCGTCAACACCCGCGGTTTCGACAAGGAGTATCCGTTGCTGTTTTTTGACAAGCCAATTTTGAACATGTTCGAGAATTGCCTTGCCACGCCCCTGCCGTTGGTGGTCAGGATCAACTGCAATCCAATATAAGTTCCACGTTCCATCCGTCATCTTTTCTGGTGCCATGTACGCGACGCCAACCGGAATGTCACCGTTTTCATCGGTGAACCAAACGTCGTTTACTTCGGGTGAACGCAGCATGCCAGAAAGCATGTCGGTTTGGTCGGGCTCGAATAGTCCTGAAGCGGTCGCCAATGCAATCAATGCATCAAAGTCAGTTTCGTTTGTGGGGCGAATCATTGCGAGTCCATTCGTCTGGGAGTGTGTGAGGTAATTCTGCGTGACACATGCGTCAACCAAAGGTTCGACGCCGCCAAGTTTTACGCCTGCTGGGCCACGAATATTTCACCGCGCCCACCTTCGTTTAGATCACCGTGGAATTGAAGGAATCTGGGCGCTAACAAGCGCTCATCGATCACCCTGTCTTCCATCTGGCAGGCACCGCTCTTCAGCCACGCAGCGATCATGGCGATGGTCTGGCAATGCCGAAGCGTTCCCTTGGCGACAAATGGAGTCGGCTGATACGAATCGATCCGCATGCCGGCAAGGATGATCGTCCCGCGTTTCATATCCAAACCCGTCTGCATTCCGGCCTTGCCAAACACGACGATCGTTCCCGCCAGCATTTCCCAGCCGCACAGCGCTCCGACATCACCGGCAACAACGATCATCCCGCGCCGCATTCGGCGACCGACCGATTCCCCTGCCGATCCGCCGATGTAAATCTCTCCGCGATTCATACCGTATTTGCTGCCCTGCCTGTGCGCTCCAACATAGTTCCCGGCATTACCGAACACGGTGATCCGACCGCCGGTCATCTCTGCTCCAAGATAATCGCCGGCATTCCCTTCGATGGTAATCTCCCCGGCAGACATTGCGTGTCCGACCAAAGGGCCGGCGTTTCCCTGTACTTTGATCCATCCACCATTCAGTTGGCTGCCGATACCGTGAACGTTGGACAAATCGCCAGAGAAATAAATCGTATTGTCCTCTTCTGACGAACCTGAAATCTCGAAAACGTCCGCTGCAGACAGCGTTTGATTCCCCGCATAAACGGAAATCGTATGAGGTGCTTTCCCCCTGATTTGGTTCGGCACAAGATGGGCCACATCCAATCCGTGTGCAGGTCGAGTTTTCAAATGGAGTTTTAAGGGCATCTTGCGAGAGTGCTCCGGAGCTCGGGTTATTTTTTCTGCGGTTCGGGATAAGCTATTTCTGGTCAAACTATGTTACAGCCGGGGCCAGAGGTTTCCAATAGCCTGCCTCAACACCAGAATATCGCTATGCCTGAGTCAGATGAAAATCCCGGGGTGCTGATCCTTGCCGGCGGCCAGAGCCGCCGCATGGGCGTTGACAAAGCATTGCTGCCGTTCCAGGGCGGGACCTTTCTCGAAACCATCGTCAATCAGTGCCTGCCATGGAGCCCTCACATTGTCATCTCGGTCGGAATTGGCCAACAAAGCGCTTACGTCAACCGTTTTGGTTCTCAAAACTTATTTCGTGACGTGACCTGGGTGGAGGACACGACATTCAACAAGGGGCCGCTGTCAGGAATCGAAGCCGGGCTGAAAACCCTAGAACGGAACTGTCGGTACGCCTTCGTAACCGGGTGTGACGTTCCTGTGGTCAAAGTCGATCTGGTCCGTGAGCTGTATCGACGCGCGATTGATACTGACGCAACTGCCGTGACGCCGGTGGATGGAAAACGCTTGTTTGGCATGACGTCTCTCTACCGTACGGACAGCTGGCCAATCGCCGGGCAACTGATTCAACAAGATCGTTTGCGCGTTTCAGCCCTGTGCGAAATACTCGACACCGAACGCATTGAGCTGGATCACTTGCGGGCATTCGATCCGGATTTAGAAAGCTTTTTGAACATTAACCATCCGCAGCAGTACCTAGATTTTTTGCTAAGCCGCGGGTGCCGGCCAACACAGGATCTTCTGAAGAAACTTGACATCGCCCGTTGATCGCATGCCATGAGCGCGCGGATGGATCACTACTGGCCCGACTGTCCCGGCAGATCAATCTTTCCCACCACCAGTCTTTGGCCGGCGTGAATCGTGTCACCTTTTTTGATTTTGACCATCGAACGTGACGGCGGCGACCACATTCCCAGTGTCACCACAGAAGCATCGTTATATTTTTCCGGTCCCACCACGATCCGGTCGAGATAGAGGGTTGATGCCTGCCCCTTCATTTTTCGCACGAACTGAAACAGCGTGACATCGCCATAGTTTCCGACGATCAATCCGTCGCGATCCAGAAAATTAAGGACACGCCGATCGGTCAGTCCCGGTTCCAAACGCCAAACAAAGTTAATTTCAAGATTACCATCGGGCAATCTCACGCACTCATAACCGCACAACGTCGCATGATCGCCAAACGGAATGCTCCCCCCTTCGGTCATCATTTTTTCGATCAAATCACGTGTTTTCCCGGGCGGCTGAGCGAAGATGTCGAGATACGCATCCGCGGGATCCTGGCAAAACAGTTCCAACTGTTTCAAACGCGCACGCTGCCCATTCTTCGATAGTGCGGCGCGTTGCCCGTTCCCGTCCTCCCATGACAGAAAGATCTTGTGCAGGTCGGGGAACCGGGCGCGGTCAAACGCAAGCCGTTCGTGGGTCACATGAGGGACAAGAGAGCTAGTTGGCGTCGCTGGTGCCGACGATGGCGAAGACGCCAAATGCAAAAACCATCTGATCTTATCCGTGGCCAGCGTTTCCCCTTGGCGGTTGAGCAACCGAATCGTTCGGCGCTGTTTCGAGCGAATCTCCTGTGCCGTCCAAGCCAATTCCAGCACAACTTCCTGGTCTTCAACGGTTACCAGGCAGCCATTGAGCGTCGCCGCTTCACCAAAGCAGACCTGTTGGTGCATCTGTCGGCTTTCTTGAACAATGACACCGACTCTCGACTGTTGATACTTTGCCAGACTGTTGAAATGTACGACCGCACCAACAATTACCAATGCGACCATGGCCAACGCTGTCTTGTGGCAGGGCCGCCCTGACCGAATTCCTCCCCATAGGCGCTGTGCGGCTTCTCCCGGTTGCCCATTAAGCAACGCAAGCATTGACTCCTTTCCCGGCAATTCAACCAGTTTGTACATTAGCTGCGACAGCGCCAAAGCGCCTCCCAAGGTCATCGCGATTGCCAGTGGCCCTGTGATCACGGTGGGGTCTGATTCAACCGTGATCACGCGAATTACCAGCATATGTGTCATGTAAAACGCAAAACTAATTTCGCCCAAATGGACCATCACCGGCCCTGACAGCCAACGCGCAAACAGGCCTCGGGACCTTGCCATGATCCAGACACCAAAAGCACAAAATGGAGCCGCGCTGCTGAACCAAATCCACGTACTGAGTGACTCACCAACTCCGGGGATCGTCGATACTTGGGCTATCAAGCTGTAGTGAAAGACGATTGTCCACCAACCGACGATGACTCCCAGCGCAACTATCTCGAACAGGGTATCCACAACTCCACCGCGCCCTGAAACACCCTTGCTACGGGTAAACAGATAGCCCGCCAATACGCCTGTCGAAAACTCCCAAAACCGCATCAGAGGATTGGCGTGAACCATCAAACGCAACCAGTTCCTGTCCCCCCATTGAATAACAAACAGATAATTCAACAAAACTAGGCCGGCGATTGTTACGCAAATCAATACCGCATACCGCCAGAGAAACCCGCGAAACCCGCGCATGACCAACAGCGGAAATGCCGCGTAGAAAAACAGCTCGGTCGAGATGCTCCAGCTGACATTATTAAGTGAAAAAACGTAAAGCGAGTTCGGGAACCAGGCGTGCACTAGGAACAGGTTGGTTACGACCTTATCGATATCCGTGTTCAGATACCGCACTGTCGCCACACACAGCAGCAGGCATACCACATGCAGTGGCCAGATTCGGGCCACGCGTTTTTTCAGGTAGGGCAGAATCGCCGAAATTCTCTGGCCGCGGTTCTGGTCAAGTTTTTCTCCATAGACGATTGTCAGGATGAACCCGGAAAGCACAAAGAAAAAGGTGACCGCCGTATTGGCCAACGGCAGATGGTAGCCGGAGTAGCCAAAGTGACCATCAAGATGATGCACGAACACCAGAAGCGCCGCGACAAACCGCAACCCGGTGAGTGCGCGAATTTGAATAGGATTTGAAGGGCCGGCGGGATCCGCAGGGCGCGAAACGGACTTCGGTGGCATGACTTTAAGCGTGTGCATTGATGGAGTATCGTTGACAAAGAACGAAAATCAACCGGCTGTTGACCGCTGCGTCACAGACCAGTCAGCTCTATCTGGCAATAGACGCTGGCCTGTATCGACTATGCCGCCTGGGAAGACAGTTTTCGATAGATGATCCAAAACGGGATCAGATAAATCCCGTCGGCAAAAAACAGCACGGCCAACATCATGATCGGAAGATTGCCCGCCACGATATGAGCGATCGCCAGCAACGGCCCCAGCAGCTTGCTGAAAAACCCCAACAGCAACAGGTTCCGGTTCTCAACAGGAGACCGCGCCACCAACAGGTAGCCCACTCCAAAAATCGCCACCAGCACACCCACCAGCTGAATCGGCATCACAAATTCCGGTTTGGGAATTCCCAGCGCTCGGAACCCTTCGTGGTAAAAAGCAACCATGCAAATCCCGGCAATAATGTTGTACACGCCGGCAAACTTCAAAACAAAACGCATCCCCTCACTCAATGGAGAGGGGGCGACTGCTACCGAACTCTGGCCGGGTTGAATCGTATCGTTTGGCATGATGCGGTTTATGGATTACCCGTTGTGGTGGGTGCGGGTTGGGATGCAACGACTTCCGGTGCATCGGAAAGAATGCCTTCGAAACTGAAAGTAATCGCAATTTGATCACCGATGATTTTGGGCATGGCATCGATCCCAAAGTCACTGCGATTGATCGTGAACCGGGTCATAAATCCGCCGCGTGTTTTTCCCAGCGGTCCTTTCCCGATGCCTGTCAGGGTGACCGGCATCCGGACGTTGCGTTCAACGCCATGCATCAGCATTGCTCCTGTCACCGTGTAGTCTCCAGACACCGGATCGATTTCCACCGAAGTGCTGGAAAATTTTATTTGGGGGTGTTTGGCTGCGTCAAAGAATTCTTCGCCACGCAAATGGTCGTCGCGCAGGCGACTGTTGGTGTTGATACTCGCAACATCAACCTCAAAATCGAAACGTGATTTTTGTCGGTCTTCGTGCAGCAGGATTTGCCCGCCACATTTTTCGAATCGACCGTAGGTGTAACTTATCCCGGCATGGCTAACCGCAAAAATTAATGACGAATGATCGTTGTCAACTTCAAAGAACTGCGTTTCTGCTTGCCCGGCGACGTTAGTGACGCTGGGGACGCGCGAGACGTTGGCATCCTCCTGTAACGCAAATACGGGGGCAGCAACGGCGATTGGAAAAAACGCCAGCAGTAGTAAGATGACCATTTGAGAAAATTTGGATTCAGAAACAGAATACTGCATATTGCCGGGCGGGTTGGAATGAGGATTGAGCAGGAAGGTTGGCTACCGCCCCATAAGAGCGTTTGCACACCCTCTTCTTTGATGATGTGCTTTGCCAGACGCTGGTTTTATGGAACAGGCGCGCTTCGGGCAATAGCTATCATCTGAAGTGGGCAGAACAGAGTCGGATCGTTTCGCAAACTGCCCAAATGGCGCATAATGTTCCATCACCTTGTGTTGCACAAACTTCATTGCCCATTTAGCAATTCCCCACCGCTATGCACTCATTCCAACGGTTTTTTATCTTTTGTCTCGCCTTCGCGGTTAGTTTTCTCGCACCAATGCCCCTCGGATTGCCTCAAATCGACGCCCAAGGCGGCGGCCTCCCAACGACGCCGCAGACGATCCCGCAGACCATCCGGCTGACACCAAAGCTACTCTGGAAGCTTGCGAGGCTTGGCGAAGCTGCGGTCTCCAATGACGGCGGTACGATTGCCTACACTGTGCGCAGCTACAACCTGAAAGACAATCGGGGGAAAACGGCGCTTCATTTACTGGATTTGAAATCGGGCAAGGACATCACCATCATCGAGAACTGGGATTCGATCGCATCCATTCAATGGCACGGCCAAACAGGCAACAGCAGAATCTATTTCGAGGGAACAGGCGGTGACGATCCGGCTGCTGACGCCATCGTCGATTCGGAGGACCTAACCGGCCTGACCGCTCCAGCCCCCTCCGAACCCGAAGCTGGAAAAACCAAACAGGAAAACGACCAGAATCTGGCAAACTCCAATCAGGCGTGGTACCTGGATGTTCAGACAAGAGCAACCGTTCAGGTCACCTCCATCGCGGATGGAATCTCCAATCTGAAGGTGTCGCCCGACGGAGAGCGGCTGGCGTTTACCGCGCGGGTCAAGATGCGCCCCAAAACAACTGACATCTACCCGGACCTGCCCAAAGCACAAGCCCGAATTATCGATGGTCTGATGTACCGGCACTGGGACCAATGGTCCGATTACAAATACAGCCACATTTTCATTTCGCAGATCAACGAAAAGGGCTGCTGTGGTGCGACGTTCGATTTGATGAAAGGTATCGAGGCGGACTGTCCCGTCCCTCCTTTCGGCGGCAGCACACAATTTGCATGGTCACCGGACGGAAACGAGATTGCTTTTACGCTCAAAGATGCCGCTGATTGGGCGCAGTCCACGGACAGCAACATCTATGTGGTCAAGGCTTCAGCAGACCAGCAACCGATCAACCTTACTGCGGCAAACAAGGGATACGATCTTGAACCGGTTTACTCTCCCGACGGGAAATCCATCGCATTTCTTTCCATGCAACGGGGGGGCTTCGAATCCGATCGCGCGCGGGTCATGCTTTACGATCGCCGGACAAAACAGACCACGGAACTGACTGCCGGCCTGGACCAAACGGCACATGGATTGCACTGGAGCGCCGACGGGCAACAGGTGATCTTTGGTTCCGAGACCAAAGGAACCACGCAGATTTTTGCAATTGATATCCCCGGCACACTCAACCGCGATGCCAACCCGGCAGTACCGCTTCCCGACACCGAAAACCCCGTGCTCAGGCAACTTTCTGAAGGTCGATTCAACTGGTCGGTTGCGGATGTTGTACCCGACAATCGTTTTCTGTTGGTCAAGCGCATGGATATGATGCGGCCCCACGAGTTATTTTTGCTTGACACGCGCGACCGCAGTGCGAAACCTCTGACAAAACTCAACGATAAAATATTCTCGCGACTGGAACTGCCAATCGTTGAAGAGCGTTTTGTCGAAGCGACCGACGGGGAAAAGATCCACACGTGGGTCATCTATCCACCCGGATTCGACCCGCTCAGCAAGAAGAAATGGCCGATGTTGACCTATTGTCAGGGAGGTCCGCAAAGTCAGGTTGGACAGTGGTTTTCATATCGCTGGAACTTTCATCTGATGGCGGCGCGTGGATATGTCGTGGTTGCCCCCAATCGACGCGGCCTGCCGGGGTTCGGTCAAAAATGGAATGACCAAATCAGCAAGGACTGGGGCGGACAGGCGATGCAGGATCTCCTGTCGGCGACTGACAGCATGACGGCCGAACCCTACATTGACAAATCCAAAGTCGCGGCAGTGGGTGCCAGTTTTGGTGGCTATTCGGTTTACTGGTTAATGGGGCATCACGAAAAACGATTCAGCGCGATGATCGCACACTGTGGTGTATTCAATCTTGAATCCATGTATGGATCGACCGAAGAACTATTCTTTGTAAATTGGGATATGGGCGGACCCTACTGGCAGTCCAGCCAGCTGAAGGACCGCTATCAGAAGTTTTCGCCCCATCAGTTTGTACAGAACTGGGATGCGCCGCTGTTAGTCATTCACGGACAAAAGGACTTTCGCGTTCCCGTCACGCAGGCGATGGAAGCCTTCACGGCGGCTCAGGTGAACAAAATCCCGTCGCGCTTTTTGTATTTTCCCGAAGAAGGCCATTGGGTTCAGTCACCGCAAAACAGCGTGCTGTGGCACCGGGTATTTTTTGACTGGCTAAAACGGTACTGTCCGCCGCGCGAGCGCGGGTTGCCCAAGACATCCGCCAGAATACTGCCCAATGTCCATGGTACCGCTGCAATGCCCTAAGTCGCCAATACAGTGGTAATAGAGTCGTGGAGAAGAAACCTGTGCTCCACCTTGGGCCACATGAATCCGCGAAGATTAAGATTATTAACGCCAGATTTTTAGGCCCAGATCTCATCGGCCAAATAAGGGCTTCCTTCCATCTCCCAGAACTTCCCGTTGACGAACCGCCAGTTTCGATTGACGCTGGCGATTTGTGCCAGTTCGTCCTGTGTCAGAGAGATATCAGCTGCCGCAAGGTTTTCTTTCAGACGCGACGCGTTGGCTGATTTGGGAATCGGGACCGTGCCCCTGGCAATCGCCCAAGCCAGCATCAGTTGCCCGGGGGTGATTTGTCGGGCAGTGGCCAGCGATTTAATCAACGGATCATCAAACAGGCTGGGATCAGTATCTAACTTCATCCGATCCGGTCGATCACCCGATCCCAGCGGCGAATACCCTGTGAACACGATACCCTGGTCATTGCAAAATTTCAGCAAGTCATCCTGAGGGAAAAATGGATGTGCTTCCACCTGGTTGACTGCCGGCTGGATGGCGGCCACTTTCATCAACGACTGTAGTTTGGATTGGCTGAAATTGGAGACGCCGATCGACTTGCACAGCCCCTTCTGGACACAATTCTCCATCGCCTGCCAGGTGGCATCGATCGGTACCGTGCTGATCGGCAGAAAATCGGCCCCGGATTGCACCCGAATCACACCGTGTTTCTGCGCGATTGGCCAGTGAATCAGATACAAATCCAGTTCGTCAATCTGCAAGTCCGTCAGCGACTTTTTTATCGCGTCTTCGACATGTTCCGGCTGGTGGCAGTCATTCCACAGTTTGGAAGTAATCCATAAATCATCCCGGTTCCCACCACGGGAAAACCAATCAGAAAATGCGCTCCCAATATCGTGTTCATTCAGATAGATTGCCGCACAGTCAATGTGTCGGTAGCCAATCTCCAAGGCCGTTTTGACCGCACCGGTGGCGACACCGTCATCCATTTTCCAGGTACCCAGTCCCAGCACGGGCATATTCAGATCAGGATTGGACGCGACATTAACGGTTTTCACAGCAAGCACCTCGATGACAACATTTGAACTCGATGAGATCCATCTTACCGCTGTCCACCGGGCACGCAACCATAGCAAAAATTGCCGAAGGCAATACTCCGCTATGCGCCAACGACGCCGGGAAACAGCGCCGCATCACCGCCCGGTGTGCGTTTCCAGATCATCAACTGTTCGCGCATCCCATCCCACGTGGCGCGGTCAGGGCGGGTCGCCTCAATCCACCAGTCAATACTTCTGACCGTCCGGTGCAGGTTATCACCGAATTTGTCATCAATACCTGATTTGCGACAGGACACCGCACCGTAGAACGTCCCGTTGGGACGAAGCACGCGCCCGATCTCTTTCAAGGTGGCGTTGATGTCAGTTTCGTCCAGATGCTCCAGAACGTCGAAACATGTCACCAGCGAAAAATAATCATCCTCAAACGGCAGTCGCTGGTCCGCAATCGTCTTCAACCGGTCGTCGATATTCTTCATCGGCGCGAGCCTTTGCTTGGCCTTTTCAATGGCCTGGTCGCTGATATCGACGCCATAAGTGTGAAAATTAAACTGACGCCCGGACAGGTACTCCAGTGCAAATCCCACCCCGCAACCGACATCCAACGAGCGCCCCGAAAGCTGAACCAAGGTGGGTTCCGCCTGCAAGATCGAGCGAAACCCGGGTGAGTTCTGCGCTAGTCCGTATCGGGCGTCGGTGTTAACGACGTCATTGTAAATGTCTTGATAGTCTGGCATCAATTACTTCATGAAATCGAAGTTCATCGAATCCACGTATTCGCGATTCCAGTCTTTTTGCTTCTCACTGTAGTAGTGAGCATTCACCATTCCGACATCGGCGGGCATACGCTGGAATTTAAACAAGTGATCTTTCAGATACTCTCCACCGTAATCAGCCACCGATTGGGCAGCCTTGGTCGCCTGAATCACGTAAACGATATCGCGACGAGTGTTGGGTGCGACGCCAGCTTCCCCCTGTTGAAGGGAAAATGCCATCTCCATAAAGGCTTCACCGGCCAGTTCCACTCCAATAGGGCTGGAAAACTGAGTCCGGCGACCGCGCGCCTGAAACCACGAGAATTCACCCGTTGGGCCAGCCTTGTCCGGATCGATGTCGGTCAGCGCTTTGTCCGCACCAGCTTTGGCGGCGATCGCCTGAGCCGCTTCGGTGGCTTTTTCGAAAGCTTTTTGCTGACGCCAGAAACTGACAACTTTATCCTTGCAATCCGCCAGTGCGGGGACCTCGGTGTCGCGCTTCTCAGTGGCCCAATAGACAAACGCTTTCGTCGGATCACTGTAAGTCGTTGGAGCGTACACATCGGTCGTGTTGTATCGGTCGAAAATAATATCCGCCAACCGGTCAACCGATCGTTGCGTGAAATTGAGCGTCTTGCCCAGCTCTGTTTCCCGTAATTCGTCGTTATTGACCAACTCGGTTTCCCCCAACCGCAACCCGTTATTGTCAGCGATCGCCTGAAAATCAGGAGCCTCCGGTTTGGGTTTTTCGGTGCTATTGTCCCATAGCAACAGTTGCTGGTTGTAGGTTTCCACCTGCGTTTCGGCAGTCACCAGTGCAACGCGCATCGCCTCGGTTGCGTCAGCGCCTTTCAGCTGTCGGCGAATAACGTCAGCGACTTCTTTGAGCGGCTTGGCTCGCTTGACAACCTTTTCCTCTTCGTCACCCAGCAGCGGCCCGATCGCAGCGTCATCGTCATCGGACTGATCCGATTTGTCGGCAGAATTTAGCATGTCCACCAAACCACCGGCTTCATTGTCGCTGTCTTCATCAGCCGGATTGCCCTCCGCTGATTCCTGTTTTAAAGAATCACCGTCGGCACCTGCCGGGGCGGCCTCCGATTTCACTTCGGGGGTTTCGGTTTCGGTGGTTTTAGTTTCAGTGGTCGCAGTTTCGGTTGTTGTCGTTTCAACGGATTCACTCGTGTCAGTTGCTTCGTTGTCGGCATCGGCTTGCGGCACTTCCGCGTCACCCTCTGATCCGCCTTCGGCCTCTTCCTGTCCCTCCTGAGCCCGTGTCGAAACAAAATGGAACTTACGGGTCCCGGTCACGTTGATCGAGTTATCGGGTGTTTCGGTTGACGGGACCGGTGCCGGGTCGTCAGATTCATCTGCGGATTGAGCATCGGATTCCTTGGCGGCATCATCGTTGCCGGTTTCTACAGCGGGCGTGTCATCCAGTTCTTCGCCGGGAATGATCTCCATCACCAGATCCGACTCCTGTTCCACCAGTTCGTCATATTGAGCCTGGATTTCCTTGTCGGTCAAATCTGCGGAGACCTTCGTCAGGAAGCTTTCAAAATTTGCGGCGAAATATTGCATCTTCAGGCGGCGAGGCATCTTGAAACCCGGCATTTCCCCGCTGGGGTCCCTGAATTCCAGTTTTCCATCCTCGTAGATCGCGCGAAGCTCCGATTGGGTTGGCGAAAGAGAATCATCCACGTAATCACTAACCGAAACGGGGATGACCTGGCATTCAATTTTTCGCGCCGTCTTGCCAAAATGTTCAACCGATTCGGTCAGGTTGGGGACACGCGGTAACCCCGAATTGGACAGCAACATCATCTTCTGGCTTAACAGTTCGACTTCCATCTGCTGTCGAATCGCGGCCATCGGTACGCGTCCACCATTGACCTCGCGATTAACGTCCTTAATGACCTGCGGCGTCACGGTTGCACCGCCGGCCGACATTGACAGATAATCGGTGATCATCGCATCACTGACCAACAGGCCCTCTTCACGTGCTTTTTCAGCCATCAAATGGCGACTGATTACCTGTTCGTCAATATAGTCTTGTTGACCATCCTGAATGGGTGTCAGCGGCATCACGAGACTCACGTACTCATCTTCGCGCTCGGATCGTCCATACTCCTCAAGCCCACGCAACAGCCTGGACATCCCAAAGTGACGCTGCGTCCATTTGCTGATCTGATTGCGCGTGTAGGTGCCGTTTTTCCAGGTGGCCAATACTGGATTCTCGCGCGTTCCACCGGTTCGGATATCGGTTGCAAACTGCTCGAACACTGCCCCCAGGCCAAAGAAGGCCATACAGAAAATACCGACGGGCACCATGATCCAGATCGCGTTCCTGCGAAACCAATTGAGAGGCGAAGCCATTGAGAGATCTCTATAAATGTAAAAACGGTGATTTTTGAGTTTTGAAGAAGCCCGCGCCCGGATCAAAACCGAATTCGCGCTTCACTTGCGCTGATCGCGAAACAGAAAATCTATCTATGCGAGTGCCCGGGTTCAATGCCAATCCTCCGGCATTTCCCCGAATTCCCCGCGAAACCAGAGGCCAAGTGCCCATCGTGGCCGTCCAGCACTCACCACAGCCCACCAACCGCTCGCAGGGGCTTTTGATTTCGCTAATATGAGGTGTCGGTCGGCCTTTTCCCGAACCTCCAGCGCCCCTTCCAATCGTATTGATATGCAATTTGAACGCACCAAATTCGACGCCGATAAAACCTTCCTACCCCACAAGGTCTATCTTGCGCGTCAGACCCTAGACGACGAGTACTATTTCTTCCGGCCGCTTCGATATCGCGAAATAACCCATCTGACATTCGATAATGTTCCACCGCAGGCATTGGTCGATCTTGTCCAAGCAGCCGGGAATACAACCCAACCGCAATCTTTCCACCTCCGCACACCGCCGCCGGCCCCGGAAGTCAGTTCTGTGAAACTCACGGTCAATCCTCCCAAGCCGATGCGCGACAAACGACTATGGCAACAACCGCTGGACGTTACGTTTGAGTACCTCGCGTGGCAGCGGCATGACGATCTGGCGGTCGCCTTTGTGCCGACGCTGGAGCTGTTCGTGCTGCGACGCGGTTTGGTCGATGCCAATTTTGTCGGACAACTGAAAAAAGAAATCCGGCAATCGTTGGTGCGCTCTGACGCACTGACCAGCTTGTCAAAACTGGTTTGGGTTGCAGGACGCGCCGACGATCTTGAAATTCAACAGGTCGAAGTCTTCGTCGATCTAAAATCACCGCGGCAATTGCATATCGCACAGGACGCTGACCTGGTCGAAGAGTCGACGCTGTCCAAAGTTGCCCAACCGCTGGAACTGAAACAACTCCGCCAATTTCGAGGATCAAAAAAACAGGATGGCCGGACGACATTTTGCGACCTTCAACCACTGCGGCTGTATGAATTTGATGACCAGGTGGAAAAACTGGCGGACTTGCTGTCCTCACGCAATCGCAGAAGCGTCCTGATCACCGGAGCGGCCGGCTGCGGGAAATCGTCACTGGTCAGCGAACTTGCCCAACGCAAATCGTTGCTGAATCTTGAAGAGACAGAATTCTGGGGCACTGACGGATCGCGAATCGTTGCCGGCATGTCGGGCTACGGACAGTGGCAGGAACGCTGCACCAATTTGGTGAACGAACTCAAAAAAAGATCGGCTGTCCTGCATCTTGGCAATCTGGTCGAACTACTGGAGGTCGGGAAATCGGTTTCTCAATCCGAAGGGATCGCTTCTTTTTTGCGAATCTTTATGCAACGCGGCACGCTTCAGGCAACCGCCGAATGTACCACCGAACAACTGGCCATCGTTGAACAACGTGACCCTCAGTTGCTTCAGGTTTTCGAGCGACTCCCAATGAAAGCCCCCAATCAGGGCAAATCATTGCGAATCTTCCGCACCGTGGCCGATAATACGATCCGTGATGCGCCGCGTTTGTCCATCAGTGAACCGTCGCTGGCAACCATCTATCGACTGCACCGGCGCTACGCCACCTATTCGGACAACCCCGGACGCCCCATTCGGTTCCTTCGCAACCTGATTCAGGATACCAAACTTCAGCTGAAACTTTCTGCCTCAAACGAGGAGCAATATCAAATCACTTCGGACGACGTGCTACGTGCCTTTGCCGTGGAGACCGGTCTGCCCTATTTCCTGCTTGGTGACCAACAACCTCTGGACCTGACCACCACACGCGACTGGTTTGCCCAGCGCGTCATCGGGCAAACTCAACCGGTTCAATTGGTCTGCGATCTGCTGGCGACGGTCAAGGCTGGCCTGACTCCGACCGGGCGTCCCGTCGCATCCTGCCTGTTCATCGGTCCAACGGGCGTTGGCAAAACCCAAATGGCGAAATCACTGGCGGAATTCATGTACGGCGACCAGAGACGGTTGATCCGATTTGACATGAGTGAATTTCGCGACCGGTTGAGCGTGGAGCGTCTGATCGGCGGGGTTGGCCAATCCAAGGGTTTACTGACCAGTCAGGTACGACAGCATCCATTCTCGGTCGTCTTGTTTGACGAATTTGAGAAAGCAGACCGGTCTTTCTTCGATCTGCTGCTACAAGTGCTCGGAGAGGGCCGGTTAACCGATGGAGCCGGTCGCACTACAGATTTTTCCACCGTGATCGTGGTCATGACGTCAAACCTTGGCGTTGAATCATTCAAAATGACCTCCACAGGATTCTCGGCGACCGAACCAGTTGGGGGCACACAAACGAGCCAGATGCAAACCATGCAGCGTTTTACAGCACATTTTTCTGACCAAGTCGAAAAATTTATCCGCCCTGAATTGTTCAATCGCATCGATCGTATTGTTCCCTTTATGCCACTGTCCGAGGCGACCGTGGAAGCGGTCGTGCGCAGCGCGATCGAACAGCTAAAAAAACGCGAGGGCATCTGGTTTCGCGCTGTTGACCTGTCTGTAGATGACGCCACTGTCAAATTGATCGCCGCACAGTCACGCGATCCACGTTACGGCGCGCGACCAATCCAGCGTCACCTGCAACAGCACCTGGCAACGCCGCTGTCCGATCGCATCAACAAATACAAATTCACCGATCGATTGACAGCGCAAGTGAGCGTAGTGGGGCGGCGACTCAATTTTGAGGTCAAAGCAATTCCCGGCGAACCGGCCATCAATAACGTGACAGATCAGGAGATTGGCAACTTGCGCAACGAACGGCGTCGCGCGCAAAACCTGTTCCACTCGGCTGTCGCACAACGTTTTCGAAACCAGTATTTTCGCGAAAAGCAATTGATGGACCGGAAAATCAAAAAACTGAAAAAACACCACCGGCAGAAAAAATTGCCGGGCGGCCAGTTTGCGTTATACGATGAAATCGGCGCAATCCAATCCAGCTACGAACGAAAGCTCGCGCCCTTGCGTGAACAAATTGACAGTCTGGACGATCTGCTCAAGCAGGTTTGTGACCACGAGGACCAAATCATGCAGCAGTATTTCCAAAAACAGACAATCGATTCGACACTTTTAACCCAGACCGTCAAACACCAGAAGCAACAGGTCAACGAGATGATCTATCGCATGTTTCTGGCGGACACAGGCAACGCAAACACAATTAACCTGATCATTTACAGTCGGTATCGGGAACTGGCCAACCATTTGATCCGGGGGTACGTTGCTTTTGCGAAAGAAAAATCATTCTCGATCCGCAGTCTCGAATTGGCTCGCCATCGCAAGAATACCGACCGGAAACCAATCTTTTCGTTGGCTAGTACATCACAGGAAAACGGCCAGCGCGGCCCGATTGTCGCGGACGTGGTTCCGGTCGAGCTAGACCAACTGTATTCGAATCACTCACCGGACCGATTGGGATGTGCCTTGCAAATTAAAGGTCAGGCGTGCTTTACCATGCTGTCCCCTGAACGTGGTCTGCATTTATTCAAAAAGGCCAACACACGCTCGGTTGCAGTAGAGGCTGTCGGTGGACCGTTGATCAAGCATGACCTGATGCCGGAATTGGAAAGCCTGACGTTTGACCGTTTTGAAAAACGTCGAACTTACAATCTTGATGACGGGCACATCACAGACGAATTACTCGACCGCAAACAACTCCGGTTCCACGCTGCGGTGGTCGGACAGGATTTTCACACTGTCGTTGAAGAATGTGTCGAGGCAAATTTCCAACAGCTGCTGGCGAGGTTTGTCACATGAACATCACCTTTCCCGTGTACATCCGACAGATCAAAGGGACAGCGACCCGCCGCGTAAACTACCACACATCCCTGCTGTTTTTTCCGGAGTTCTGTACAGAAAACGAATCGTTGCAACGCGCGCTGTCCCGACTGCGATCGACGGTGAAAAAGCAGACCGACCTGTCAGGATCCCTGCTCAATCACGAGCGTCTTGCCGGGATGGTGTTCAACCCGGATCTCAAGACAGTCAAGCAAAAACTGACACTAAAAGTAGGGGGCGATTATGTCACCTGCAAGTTCTTCTTTGTGATTGTGGACTGTATGGGTACCCGGTTTGCCTTTTGCCCCGATACGCAGTGTGGTTGGTTTGAGATTAATCAGTCTCGAAGCGATTCTCTTGAACCCCGCGCTTCGGAAGTTCTCACCTCATACTTCAATCAGGCAATCAACGATCACCGGCAACACATGGTTAACCCTCAAGCGTCGGCCTATGACAGCGCGCGGTGGATTACGACCATTGGCGTTGACGTGCGGACCCGCCAAGTGACTCAAGATGAAACCGCCAGCAAAATGCAGGCGTTATGGAGCAACGAGGAAGTAAACGGCGCGCAGGAACTGAACAAAACCGGGCGGTGCCTGGATACTCTGTATCCGGATGATCTGGGCCACGCGATTGGCAGAGACCGGCAAGCCGAACTGTTGCAGCAGTTACTGGAATCAGACGACCGTCGTCCAGTGTTGCTACTGGGCGGTCATTTGGTGGGCAAGACGGCGCTGGTCCATGAGGTTGTTCGTCGTCGAATTGAAGCGCGTGGCTCAGAACGCCAACAGATTCGTTCGTCCTCCAAACGTAACGTTTGGTTGTTGGCACCGCAGCGATTGATCGCCGGCATGTCCTACGTGGGTCAGTGGGAAAACCGAGTGCTGGCGATTCTCTCGGAGGCGGCGCAGCGCGACCACGTCCTTTACTTTGATGATCTTATTGGCCTGTTTCGCGCCGGGCAATCGCGCGATTCCAGCCTGTGTGTGGCAGACCTTTTGAAACCCGTTCTTCAGGACCGCGCGGTAAGGGTATTGGCGGAAATCACTCCTCAGGCATTCGATGTGCTGTCTGAGCTTGACCGCTCTTTCGCAGAACACTTCCACGTCGTGCGCGTCGAACCGACCTCGCGCGAACAAACCTGGCAGGTCGCAACCAGCGTCGTACGCGACCTTGAATTTCACCACAACTGTGTCCTCGGTCCCGCGGCGATTGCAAAATCAATTGAACTGCAACGACAGTACGCACCCAACGCCAGTTTCCCCGGCAAGGCCGTCAGATTCTTGCGGCAACTGGCTATCAAGTTGGACCACGTGTCCCCCTCCGATGTGATCCGTGAGTTCTGTGAAACTGCAGGCGTCGCGCAGAACATGGTGGACGACGAACGAAACTTTGACCGCGCACATATCCACGATTTTTTCCAGTCCGCCCTAGTAGGACAACGCGCTGCGGTGGAAGCCTGTGCAGATGTAATTCTGACCGCCAAAACACGCCTGAATCCACCCGGCAAACCCTTGGCGACGTTGCTGTTTCCCGGTCCAACGGGTGTGGGAAAAACCGAATGTGCCAAACAGCTGGCGAAATTTCTCTTCCGGGGCAGTGAACGCCTGCTACGTTTTGATTTAAACGAATTCAAAACGTCTTACAGTGCGGCACGATTGCTGGGAACCTGCGATCAGCCCGAGGGGCTTTTGACCGGTGCGGTTCGACGGCAGCCTTTCTGTGTGGTTTTGTTGGACGAGATAGAAAAAGCCCATCCGGATGTTTTTGATATTCTGTTGCAGGTCATTGGTGAAGGGCGACTGACCGATTCTCAGGGCCGGACCACCGATTTTAGCAACGCGCTGATCATTATGACTTCCAATCTCGGCACGCGTCGCGCGGGACAGGCACCCGGATTCATCGATTCCGGAGAACCACACGATTACATTGCAGCAGCGGAGAAGTTCTTTCGCCCGGAATTCTTCAATCGCATTGACCGGATTGTCCCGTTCCATCCACTCGACCAACCACAGATCAGCCGTATCGCCGGAATGCTGATGAACAAGGTCGTCGCGCGCGAGGGGATCGTGCGGCGACGATGCATTTTGCAGGTCGGTGCGGGGCTGATCAATCGACTGGTCGAACAGGGATACCACCCGGACCTTGGTGCGCGGGCAATGAAACGCGCTATCGAGGCAGAATTTACCCAACCGGTCGCCAACCGACTGGCGATGATCCGTAGCGATGTGCCGACCGTCATCGAAGTTAACACCGTTGAAGGTGGCGACAATGTCCTGAAGGTCCAGGTCCACGAACTGAACCATGTTGAACCGACAAAACGTCCTGCGTATACGCCGGACTACCCGGAACTGATCCGCGCGGCCCGGCAATGCGTCGATCGTTTACGCGATCAGTATTTTTCCCGGCGTCCCCAAGGAGAAATCTCAACGTCCGGTATGAATGCCGAATTGATTCGCCATTTCGCGTTGCGCGAACAGGCTGATTCAATCACAGATCTGACGCGCGGCATGCTGGAATCCATTAAACAAAACCGTGCAGATAAAGGACGACCGGCAATTTTAACCACCACCCGTAAACGCAGTCGCAACAAAGGGCGCTACGGAGGCGTCGATACACGACGCGTACTGGTGGAGATTAACTCGGTCGATGACGTCCACCAGTTCGTCAACGAAACCTTCGCCGCCATGGAACAACCCTCATCAACACTCGATCCTGTCGCCCAAAAACTGATCGATCAATGTGCAATGTTGCAATCCATGTGTCAAAACAACATTGATCAGGCAATGTTTTTTCTGCAAATCTTCGACAGCGATACCCGGCGGCAATCGCCAACAGCAGACGATCTCCATTCGGCCGCCGCCTTGTTGAAGGAGTTCACCCACCGTGTCACGGACGTCAACAGCGTGTTTCGCTACTTCGACTATACCCAGTTCGAGAAAATGGGATTTGAAAAGGGGACGGTTACCACGGCTTTCGATCCACTGGCGACCTGTTCGATCGTGCACCTCAAAGGCGACGGACTGGGGGCGGTGTTGGAACAACAGACAGGCACCAGCCTCTATTGCGACAGTTCAGGAAAACTGAGTTTGATCAAGACCGGGTTCATACCGCCTTCTGACCCCGGGTTCGCAACCCTGGTCGAAATGACAGACGGTCGCGACAAATGGCAGGTTGACGAACTGCCCAAACCGGTATTCGATTCGATGACGCGCAACAGCAGCTGGAATACTCTGCGCATGTTTGACTATCGGGATCGTGTGATCGACTTCCGCACCGGGACGACCTGCAAAATTTCCACCCCCGACGGCATGACCAATCTGATCCACGGCGGGCTGACACTGCCGGATGAATTTTCGCAGTTCTGCCAGTAACCGAACGACACTTATAGCTGACACATTTACGATGTACAAAAAATACCCTGTTGCCATTTGGCGAGACAACGAATCGATTTTTTCGGTTTCCACGGTCAGCGGTACCTGCGCGGTCGCGCGCGGACCGGACAAAAAGAAATGCATGGAAGACCTGAAGAAATATATCGCGTGGCGAAAACGCGAATCATGGTTCGCCTGCCCCGATTTTGAAAATCCCAACGCCGATGTGGTAGATGTCCGTGTGCGTACCGAGGTGCACGCCGGCGGACGCGACTACCCTTCGGCAGAACCGATTCACCTGAAAGTGCCCTACGTCTGGGGTGAGTTACCCAATGGGTCGATTAGCTGCTGTTTTCCACTGCTGGACCAGACATTCTACTGTTACAGCACAGCGGAAATGAAAACAATCGTGCGTGAGCAGGCCGAGCGTTTCCTGCGCGGGATGTCGCCTGAAGATTTGCTGACGTGCCTGCCGCCTTCGGCGATGGAGGTGGACACGATCAACGTACGACTGCCCAAAGACAAGCAACCGGAAACGACCTTTCACTATCCTGCACTGGAGAAGGTCGGCACCTCTCTGGCCAGCCGTGATGTCCGGCGCACCTTCAGTCGTAACTGGCAACGCGGTCTCGTAACGAACAATCTTGCCGAACGCTTGGCCAGCGGCACCGGAAACATCATGCTCGTTGGTAAACGGGGTGTCGGAAAAACGACAGTGCTGGTCAACGCGATTCGGCAACGACTTAAATCCAAAAGATTAACCGACAAATCCCGTTCCGCCGATGCGGCCCGAGACCTGAAACAGACACATCGGTTCTGGATGACATCCGCCGATCGACTGGTTGCCGGTATGCAGTATCTTGGGCAGTGGGAAGCACAGGCGGAATTGGTTATTGAGGAATTGGCAACGATTCAGGGAGTCTTGTGCGTCGAAAGCCTTGGACCACTCCTGCGACTTGGCGGCAACGACGCAGTGGATAGCTGCGCGGCGTTCTTCCAGGCATTTTTACACAACCGTGAACTGAGGATGATCGT
Organism: uncultured Pirellulaceae bacterium; assembly: GCA_937967505.1. Taxonomy (GTDB): domain Bacteria; phylum Planctomycetota; class Planctomycetia; order Pirellulales; family Pirellulaceae; genus Mariniblastus. The sequence goes on from CALCJM010000050.1 coordinate 50,913, forward strand.
CGAAGCCACTCCGCAGGAGCTGGATGCCTGTCGCCGATTGCTGCCGAATTTTGAAAGCCTGTTCCAAGTAGTAACGATTGATCCAATGAACGCCGACAGTGCGCGAAGGGTCCTGTTGGCGATCGCGGAACAATCTCTCAAGCAACGCGCGTTGGGGGCTGAACCAGAGACGGCCGAATTATGTTGCCAATTGTTTCACCGCTTCCTGCCTTACGAGCGTTTTCCGGGCAGCTGCGTCGATTTCTGGAGCAACCTGTTCGAAAGAGGTTATCTGGAGCGGAAAAAGACTGTCTCGCGCGACAACGTGATTGATTGCTTTATACAAAAAACGGGATTGCCCGAAGCGCTGATACGGGACGACTTTTGCTTGGCTGCAGAAGAAATCAAAAACTGGTTTTGCGGACGCGTGATCGATCAACCGGCGGCCTGTCACAGTTTGACCAACGTGGTAACCACCTTTAAAGCCGGTTTAAATGATCCGGGGCGGCCTGTGGGGGTCCAATTATTTTGCGGTCCGACAGGCGTTGGAAAAACCGAACTGGCCAAAGCTCTCGCGGATTACATGTTTGGATCCGGCGATGGCAAAGACCGCCTGGTTCGACTGGATATGAGCGAGTACGGTGGGCTACTGGCGGGTGAGCGTCTGGTAATGCAGCCCGATGGTCAACCCAGCGATTTTATCAAAAAAATTCGCGCGCAGCCCTTATTGGTTGTGTTGCTGGATGAAATCGAGAAAGCATCCCCAGCGGTGTTTGATGTCTTGATGGGAGTGTTCGATGAAGGGCGGCTGACTGATCGGTGGGGCCGCACGACCGACTTTCGCAGTACGGTGATCGTGATGACGTCTAACTTGGGCGTTCGCAGGACCGCTCCAGTCGGGTTTGATGGTCGGGACCGGGATGAGTTTGAGTCGGAAGTGCGCAGGTTTTTTCGTCCGGAATTTTTTAACCGAATTGACAAAGTTATCTCATTTTCCCCATTGAAGAAAAATTCGATCGCAAAAATTGCAGAACTTGAACTGGCAAAGATTCAGCAGCGCGAAGGATTGGAGAAACGCGGCCTGAAATTTCAATGGACGCCGGCGGTGGTGGACTTCTTGGCGATCGAGGGCTACGACGTGCGTTACGGTGCGCGCCCACTGCAGCGCACGATCGAAAAATTGATTGTCACCCCCATGGCACGCACCATCGCCCAGTCACCCGGATTAGGCAACACAACCTTGGCGTGCGACCTAGTAGCAGGAACCATCGAATTTCAAGTTGGAGAGGGCACAGGATGAAAGTACAAATCAACCGCGACGCGCTGGACGAAATGCGGACAAGCACAACCACAGAAAGCGTAGCCTTATTCAAAGTGGCATCGCGCAACCGACCGGCCCCCAGCGCGACCATGACGCTTCCATTATTCTCCTCTGTGGACCTCGGCGTCCTCTGTGGTTAACACCCACGACCACTTTCCAACCGGGAATGACAATATATCTCGGCCCGCACATTCACGGGCAGCCTGATCCATTTGCGTCAGTTCGGCACGATGGTACGATGGCCCCATGCGTTCAACCAATCAGTCATGGCTCTATCTTTTCGCTGCGTCAATCTTGACCGCTGTGATGTGCGGCTGCCAAGAATCAGCTGAAATTGATTGCCAGATCGTCGGTCACTCGATGGCCAGCGCCTTCAAAAGCGCACACGAACTGGTCCAATGCGAACAATGCGGTTTTGAATACACCTTCAGTCGCAAAAACAACGGTGGTCCGCCGGCAAAAATTATGTGCAGAAACTGTGCCTGCCAAATCAAATCACAGCCTGACGTGCGCCCCGCCGACCTCGTGAAATTGCAGCCGGATCGGCCGGCCAAACGTTGGGATGCCGTCGCCTTCAGAAGATCCGACCGCATTCTGGTGAAACGCGTGATCGGGCTTCCCGGGGAAACCGTTGATTTTCAAAACGGTAATCTGGTGATCAACGGAGCCATCAAACACAAACCGCAAACCACTTGGCACCAGCTCTCCACACACGTCTTTGACTCCAACCCTAACCCTAGATTTCTCCCCGAAAATAGAATCGGAACGTTAATGCAAGCGGACGATCGACTGGTGCCGCGCAATAAATCCGCATGGAGACTGTCGGGAAAAACATTGATACATGTGGCCGGAACACCGGGCACAGTATCAGGCAGAGCGGCCAGCGATAAATCAAAGTTTGATTTTATTGATTATCGGCACTGGCGATGCTACCCGTCATCTGCCACCAACAGGGTTCCGGCGATAATTGAGGATGTTTATCCCTTCAATCAGTCCATCCGCCGCCTGCCCCATCGCGTCGATGAATTGGATGTACAAGTAGAAGTCGATCTCAAAGCGCCGGGCTCTATGCGGTTGGTACGGCGGATACGCCCTGCTCAAATTTCGGTAATTCTTCGACGGCACGCCGATGGTTCAACCTTCGTGCAGCTGGATCCCGGCATTGCTGCCGCGCCTGAAAAATTAACCATTGTGAAACTTGCCAAACTCACTAGCTCCGCTGAACTGCCCAAAATCGCCGGGAACGCCAATTCATTGATCATCAGACTGGTCAACTACGACCAACAGGTGCATCTGTTTGTCAACGGCATAGAAGCTATCCCCCCCATCGAACTCGAATCCTTTCAAACTTTTCAGCGCTCTCCCCCGCAAGTAAACCAACCGGAGATCAGTATTGGAATCGCCAGTGCAACCGAAGCGCGGGTCAAACGCGTACGGATCAAACGCGATCTGTTTTTGTTTCAGCAATCGCCCAAGCCGGCGATGCGGCTACCGATCACATTGGGTTCGGACCAATACTACGTCATTGGCGACAATCTGCCGGTCTCCGAGGACAGTCGTCACTTCGGCCCTGTGAAAGACATCATGGGCGTCGTGTATCACGCCACAAATTAATCGCTGCAAAGTCCCCCATCGGCCCCCACCTGAGCGCACCCGGTCCAATGATCTCAATGAATCGCAATTGGCCATTGCGTTACCAGATCGATTCCATTTTCGATCGGAAACGGTCGAAAATGAATGCTTGTCCTGATTGAAATTTCTCACTGCTGACGATGGACATCCAAGTCCGCTGAAGGGGCGCCGTTTACCGTCTCCGGCACCGGGTATTTGTTTCGAATTTCGTTTGTTAGCCCGTGGAAGTCATCTTGAAATCGTGCGGCCAGCCCGGCCTTCAGACAACTGACTAGCACTCCCACACAGAAGCAAACCATTCCAATGGTCCCGAACAGCAATAGTTGGTAGTGGTCCGGTGCGACGGTGCCTCGCAAGCTGACCAAGGTCGCCATGGCGGCCACGCCCGTTGTCAACCAAGCCGCATAAATGAACAGGCGAAAGCCAAGAAACCAGCCCACCGCCGCAGCACAGATGGCAACGGTAGACGCGTACCCAATCGCCAACGGTTCATTGCCTTCATGGATTGCGTTCCCCCAATACAGCGCGGCAACAACCGGCAGGCAGACTCCCGTCACGATTCTTATGTGAATCGCAAACCTGTCCGAGAACCAAAATCCGACTGCCACGGCTCCCAGCAAAACCCAATGAAACGCAATCGGTGCCACCCACGTTGGCCCGACCCATTCCCCCATGTTTCCAATCGGGACCGACAGCAGAACCAGCGCGGTCAGCCACCGCCAACTGAGTGATCGACGTTTGGCGGACGCCAGCTGAATCGCGGCCAGGACACAGCATGGCCAAATGACCAACTGGTCGAACTCCCAAGCCACTCCGCCGGTGCGGCGCACCATTACCAATGCCAACCATGGCCACACGCCGTACCAATCCGCATCCCGGACGGCGCGAATCGCTGCGTAACCATACAATGCCGCCAATGCGACCAGCGTGAGCCAAAACGGCGTTCCGAAGGTTGTCGACAACAGCCGGACGAAGTGATCCTGCCCGACTTCGTGACTCCAGTTCAATGACAGCAGCAGCCCAACCGGGCACAGCAGCATCACGCCCGCACACAAACCATCGCGCTGTTCGACCATTCCAATCTCAAGCAGCAACAGCATCACCGCGAGAAAGACTGGCACCGTAAAATAGCTTCCGAAAATTGATCCCACGCCAGGAGATGGGTCAAACGCCATGCATAACAGTGCCGACCGGCCGGTTAAGCCGATGATCAACAGCAGGAACACCGAAAAGGGAAACATCGGCCAGGTCCATGGTGTGCCGTTATTGTCAACGTAGCTTGCGGTTTTTCGTACTGCCGCCACCAGACACAGGATCGTACCGGCGCTGACCAAAGGAAAACCGGCCAACAACCAGCGCGTGTCCATGTCTGCCCAAAAAACCTGTTTGAATGTGATCAGCAGCGGATAGAAAAAACTGACCGCCAGCATCAGATAAAACGGTAATCGAAACAGTGACGGAAACTTTATCTTCAGACTGCGTAGGAGAGTTTCCGTTACCAAAACGGTGAAGCAAAAGCCACTGCCGAGCATGGTGACGGCCGTCAGTGGGGCCGAGATGCACAGATAATCAAAGCTGACCGATAGTGCGAAAAACAATAGCAACAGCACCATCAAGATAGATCTGGCATCGTCCCAAACCTGTCCGATCCGCACGATCAACCAAGCAGTCAGAGCCAATAAAATCGTATAGGCGGCAATCAAACCAGCCAGCATCCACGGTTCGATGCTTGCCTGTTTCGAATCCAGTGTGGTACGAATTCCGTACAGTACCAAACCGGCGCTGATCAGGTAAAAAGGGTTGTGATTGTAAAGAAAAGAAACAAAACCGGGGCTTTTGACATGCTGCATTCCATCATCTCCTGTGAGAAAGGGACAATTGAAAGTGGAGCGCGAGGGTCGTGGCAGTCGTTATCGTTGCTTTCGCTGCGGCAGTTTTAAAAGGCAATGGTTGCCGACGCGCATTTCGATTATTTCAGCCTGCCGAAAAAGTAAATAGACGAAAATACCAAAACACTGTATTTAAAATCAATCGCGTGAGAAGGCAGATTTGAAGCGCTGACGCCACGTCGCGATCGCACCAAATTTCCAATGCTCCCCCGGCAGCAGGACACTTTCCTCTTTCCTTGATCAATCGGTAGACAACCCGACGCCACCCGGAAGCCTTCGCGCGAGGACGTTGCGGGCGCGTGTGCTCAGACCCAACGGCGCTATCGAATCGCAAGAAGATTTATGGGAGGTTCACAAGCAGCGTGCAAGCGCGCAGGTGATTCTTATTGAACACCACCGGAAGATACACTCGTTACGCCGGTTAGGCGATTGACAGTTATGAATTTACCATCCGTTAGCGAGGCTGGCAGCATCACTAACAGTAAGCTTTCAACTGCTAACCGCCTTTACTTTGTAATGAATCGTTGGGAATGCATGTTTTCGTGGCTCGGCGACGGTACCGTTGGTGCCCAATGCGCTGATCGATCAAGGGCCAACCAGGCATCGCCCTTGAATTGTTGCACCACCCGAGCGCAGAGAGTAACAGGCGCATTGTGAAGACGCACCTTGAGGAGTTGTGAGGTTGCTCGAAAACCCGCCCGAATTATTTCAGGAGAAACTTGCATTGCGTACGAGAAACCGTCACAATCACATTTACCTAATCGCGTTGGTCGTCTTACTTTTCGTCCAACCACCCTTTGGGGTGGCTATTCCATCTTCTCATTTCCTTCTCCGAATCACAATTCGGACCGCTAATCAACCTCCATGCCCATTTTCGCTCACTCACTCAAAAACCAGCCGCAGGCCAACTGGGAAACCATGCGTCAGCATGAAGACCTCGTAGCACGATACTGCGCTAGTTTTCTTAGACGGATCCATCCGTCCTTGGAGCCATGGGGCGATTTACTGGGAAGATGGCATGATTTGGGCAAATATCACCCGGACTTTCAGGCGAGAATCAAAGGTAAACGAATACAAATTGAACATGCGGGCGCGGGAGCACGTCTAGCGCTCACGAAGGATCAGCATAGCGCTTTGCCTTTGGCGTTTGCGATTGCAGGTCATCATGCGGGACTGGCCAACCTAGAACAAAATGATCCTGATTTCGGGCCCGTGACGCGAAAGCCATTGTCACAGCGATTGGTAGACAACGAGCCTCTCCTAAACCGAATCGTGGGCCTTCTTCCAAAAGAATTGATGGCGTTGTCAATTCCCGATCTCCCTCCCTGGATCTGTGAAACCGGAACGGTGGAGGAGTCGAAGCGCCAGTTTTCTTTTTTGACACGTGTTCTACTGTCTGCGCTCGTCGATGCTGATCGGATTGCAACTGGTGAATACTATAGCAAGGCAGAGGGAAATACACCGTCGCAAGAAAGGTTGGCGTACGAACCGCTACATATCCTGCTTGAGCGATTGGATAGATATATCGACGGCTTGGCCAAACCCGAAAAAGGTTCCGCCCCCACTCCAGTTAATCTGTTTCGGGCGGAAGTCTTAAAGGCCTGCCGCGCTTCCTCTGCACTTTCCCCCGGTTTATTTGCGCTGACCGTGCCTACCGGTGGCGGGAAAACTCTGTCCGCCATGAGTTTCGCGCTCCGTCACGCAATCGAACATGAGCTCGACCGTGTGATCGTGGTGATTCCGTATACCAGCATTATCCGGCAGAACGCAAACACATATCGTGAGGCTTTCGGGGTTGATGGGGAATCAGATCGATTTAATGTTGTCGAGCACCATTCTGGAGTAGATGAACAAAAAGCGCTTGATGGTTGTCATGATTCGAGAGAAGCGGAGGTCAGAAGGAGGATCGCCGTTGAGAACTGGGACGCGCCAGTTATTGTTACGACATCGGTTCAATTTTTTGAGTCACTCTTTACCGACCATCCGTCGCGATCTCGCAAGTTACACCGAGTTGCCAATAGCGTTGTGATACTTGACGAGGTACAGACGCTACCTCCACACTTGATGCATCCGATTCTGGATGGAATCCGCGAATTGACTGACAACTACCGAACAACAATGGTGCTTTCAACCGCGACTCCTCCTGCGCTGTCGCAGCGCGAGGATTTTCCATTGGGATTAACGGGGGTTCGCCCAATCGTCCCTGAAGCCAGGAGGCTTGCCGCGTCTCCTGCTGCGAGGCGCGTGCAAGTCAGCTGGCGTATTAATGAGCCATTGACTTATGCGCGGTTGGCCGAAGAGCTTCGCGATATAGAGGGACAACAATCGCTTACTGTCGTCCATCGTCGGAAAGACGCGCGGCAACTGGCAGAACTGTTGCCTGAAGAAAAAAGGATACACCTGTCTGCCCAAATGTGCCCGGCCCACCGGGTAGCAGTGGTTGAGGAAATTACCCGGCGCCTCCATGCCGGAAAGGAATGTCTTGTCGTAGCGACTCAGCTGATCGAGGCGGGAGTGGATATCGATCTGCCTGTTGTCTATCGAGCTTTGGCAGGTGTCGATAGCTTGGCCCAAGCTGCGGGACGCTGCGACAGAGAAGGCAAACGCACCGCCGCTGCGGGGAAACCCGCCGGCAGATACACAGTATTCTTGGCTGAGACTTCTCCGCCAGTGGAGACTTTGAAGAAAGCGATGTCGACGACTCAGGCGCTGTACAACCAGATGCAGGAGGAAGGAAAGCAGTTAGATATTTTTGACCCGGACCACTGCCGGTTATTTTTCAAGCGGTTCTATGAACTCAATGCAATGGATTCGAAAAATATTCAGCGCGAAAGAGCGAATTTTAATTTCGCCAATGTCGGAGAAGCGTTTCAGATGATTGAAAGTACCTGGAGTTTCCCAATTGTCGTTCCGTGGCCAATGTCAGGTAACGATGCGGGGGAAGGAATGCGGCGGGCGGAAGCATTTCGTGCGAGCCCCAATCTTGATACTAACCGCGCTCTGCAACCCTATATTGTTCAGATTTCAAAGTCTCAGGCTGCCGAAATGGTGTCGGCCGGAGCTATTGAGTTATGGGAAAACTCGATAGGACTTCCGTATTCTACTTTTAATTCGAGCTGGTACCACGAAGAGTTTGGGATAACCGAGGGGAATAGTGTGACGATTTCCATTACGTGAATTTTAAAAAATGAAAGGCGCAACATCGGTTACGCCTTTCGGAAAGTAAAGAGCAAAACAGTCAACTCATCAGGAACAAAGTTTCAATCCACGCGTCCGTGAAGGACGCGACACAAGCTTATTCAAATGCTCAAAGAAGCGTTTAGGCGACTGGCAGTTAGGAATTTACCATCCGTTGGTGACGCTGCCTGCGTCGGAGCGAAGCCGGCAGCATCGCCAACGGCAAGCTTTCAACTGCCAATCGCCTTACTCAATTTGTCGCCATGAAATCAATGCGAATGTCTCTTCAATTATCTTCAGATTCTTCAGGATTCCCTTGGGAATCCCCGGTTCGAAACTCAATTTGCTCACGAGAGCCCCGCACGGTAAACGACCGATTGAGCGCGAGCGCAAAAACCACGACCAAAGCGACGATTCCAACAATCGCGACAATTGAAGGACTGTCCATTATTCATCTCCGTGTTCTATGTACCTGAAAGTTTATATGTTTGATTTTACTTCAGCTCCCATATCCAGTACACTGAGTCTATCGACTTTCCAGTGAACTGCAACTGGCGATCTTTGGTGCCCGTATCGTCGGGTGTATTTAAAGAATAATGAAAGTACTAAATGGCGAAAATCATAGTTTCCGGTCCAAGGGCCATCTTTACTCGTCCTGAACTCAAGGTGGAGCGGATTTCGTATCCGGTCATCACGCCATCTGCGGCGCGTGGTGTCTTTGAAGCAATCCTTTGGAAGCCAGCGATTCGCTGGCGAATCCACCAGATCGCTGTTCTCAATCCTGTTGAATGGACCTCGTTTCGTCGCAACGAGGTCAGTAACCGTGCCGTCGCTCCCGCCATGGCGGTCGTGGATTCCGGAGGTCTGGCACCAGTTCAGTTTTCAGACACAGATCGAGCTCAAAGAAATACCGTCGCGTTGCGTGATGTGGCCTATGAACTTGAAGCGACGTTTGAAATGACAGATCGCGCTGGCAAGGGGGATTCCGAGGCAAAATTCGCAGACATGTTCCAGCGTCGCGTTGCAAAAGGTCAGCACTTTCACCAACCTTATTTGGGATGCCGCGAATGTATTGCCGATGTTGAGCCGTCCGATGGCAAGCTCACTCCGATTTCCGATACCAAAGATCTGGGACTGATGTTGTACGATATCGATTTCTCGACGCCGGACCGCAGACCGTACTTCTACCAGGCAAACATGGTTTCTGGAGTGATCAAAGTCCCACGATTTGAAGATTTGAAAAAGGCATTTGCGGCGAAAGCGAGGAAAAAGAAATGATCCTTCAGGCTCTAACCCAATTGACCGCGCATGAGAAACTCAACGAGGACCCCGACTACGAATTTCGCCGCATTTCCTGGCAAGTAGACCTCAACGTATCCGGAAAACTACTGGGGGTCCATTCTTTTCGTATTAACCTTAACGAAGGTACCGACCGGAAACCAAAACACATTGGACGCTGGTCTTCGGTTCCCAAGCAACCCACCAGAACGAGTGGAGCCAAGTCGTTTTTTCTGGTCGACAAAGCGGAGTACTCCCTTGGTCTGGATCCAGCGGGCAAACGGAAGGCCAAAGACCGGAGTGAGCGTCAGGGACTTTTTCAGGAACAAGTCCAAGCCCTAGCTGACGAAACGAAAAGTAAACTTGCAAGTTCTGTATTGAAGTTTCTTGCGAATCTCAAAGAACATCAGAAAACGATCCGGGCGTTGCCCGCGTTCGCTGAGATGGAACCCAATGACTTGCTTGGCTTCGCGGTGAAGGGTGAGTGGGTTCATTTAGACAATACGGTCAAAGAATATTGGTCAGCACTTCGCGCGGCAGGTGAAGCGGAATCGGATTCAGAAGAAGTTCCGCCATTTCAATGTCTGATAACGGGCGACGAAGTTGGTGACATACCGCTCTTTCCCTTGTTGAAAAAAGTGCCGGGCGGAACATCAAGTGGTGTTGCTTTGGTCTCCCACAACGCCAGAGCGTTCTATTCCTTTGGACTCGACGGCGGGGAGAACGCACCTGTTTCCAGATCTGCCGCTGAGTCCTGCGGCGTTGCGCTGACGCGTTTGTTGGATGTCACCTTTCCGAACCCCAAGAACTGGGAAGAAGCACTGCCACGACGAGTCATCAATCTGGGGGCAAACACAGCCGTTTGCTTTTGGGCCAAGAGCGCTGACAAAAAGTCGACCGGTTTTTTGAACTCATTGCCAAATCTGCTGAGCGGAGACACCGATAGTGCTGACAAGGTAGCATCGACGTATCAATCCGTGTGGCAAGGTCAACCAGTGAGCTTGAACAAACCAAACGAGTTCTACGCGTTGACAATTTCGGGGACTCAAGG
>CALCJM010000051.1 GCA_937967505.1 uncultured Pirellulaceae bacterium
AGATCATACCGCCGGGGGAGAGTCGGATGTCGGAGCGAAGCTGGCTGCGTCGCCAACGGTAAGCTTTCAACTGCCAATCGCCTTCATTCCGACGCAGATATGATAACGCTCAAATGACGGTCAATCAAATGACGGTCAATAAGGCTGCCTAGGTGGCAGGAGATTGCGTTTGGGTAAAATCTGTTCAACCACCGCACTCAGCTCTTGGTCCCGTTTAGCTTGGCGTCCTAGGGATCACGATACGCTGCGACAGTGCGACCAACAGACTAAAGCAGGCCTCGCAAGCGCCCAGATCCTGCGCTTTGGCAGCTTGCTCCAGTTCGAGACTGGGTTCCGCAAACTCTCTGAACCCAACGGTGCCACCCGCCCCTTTCAACCAGTGCCCCAGCTTTATCAGCGCATCAAAATCCTTCCGCTCTATCGCCTTGAACATCTCGTCAAGCTTCTCTTCGATCTGCGGAATGAAATCCGAGATGATTTCGCGGAAACCCTCTTCGGCCGGCAGTGACGAGAAAATCGGATCTGGAACCCGGGACGCATCCGTCTGAACAGCCAGACGGATCTTTTTCTGCTGCTGGATATCTTTGGTGTCGATCACCACCGATGCCTCTGATTTTCTTAGCCCGCCAGTGATCTGTTCTTGTTTCTTCTGGAATTCAGAACAGTCAAACACGCCCGAAACAGTCATCTCCGACCGGACAACCTTGAGAAACGGGGTCAGGCGCTTATTCAGCGTGGCCAGATCTCGATTGTTACAGCTTTCGATTAATGGATTGAGTGCTTCGCCGATCATCGCGCGCCCCGTCACAAACGATTCGCACTGCAATTTTTCAAACGCACCTTTCATCAGACGAAAATTCTTCAATTCCCACCCTTTCTGAATAACAGCCACACGTTTGCGAACCGCTTTGGGATAGTCCGGACAGACTGAATCGTTGGCAAGGTTTTCCTCAAACACCGCAGTTGCGACTTCCGTCACATTGTTCACCTGACGCTCGATCATTTCCACGTCTACTTCAGGCTGACCACAAGCCGCAATCAGAACACCAGCCGCCTGACCAACCACAATGACCTCCTGGTTAAACGCCTCGTATTGAATAAATTTGGCAAGGTTCTCAAGTATTTCATATTTCCCTTCGGCAATCGCATTGTCGATCGCCCCCATATGCTCATAGAAGAAGTATTCAAACTTGCTCAACCGGTTATTCGCCTCGTCTTTATCTTCAACCGACATGCCGAATCCGGGACGGCTGCCGATCTCCAACCTCAAACTCGGATGGGGCTCGGTAGGCTGCGCTACAACCGGGGGCAGATTTTTAGTTTCGCCGGTTGGCTGCGGAACGGGGCCTGCTGCCACAGGAGCCGGTGGCTGCAGGTCCGCAGCCATATTTTGTTTCTGATTCTTCTGACTTTCTTCGGATCGAATTCCTGCGATCAGTTGATCGACGAATTCACTGCTCTTTTTGGTGCGCGGCACGGGCGCGGTGGAATCAACGGTCAAGCCTGCAACCGCCGTGGCAGGATTGTCCTCGTCGCGCGTTTTGACTTCAACCGTTACCGATTTACCATCATGAACCGGCTTTCGGTTTGCATCAGGTTCGACAACAAGCGTCTGCACTGGCGGTTTGGGTGATGCAAGGGGAACCGTCGGTTCGAGCGCTGCAGACGGCGATTCTGTTTGTAGGCTTTCGCGCGCTGCGGCGTGAGTTGTGCTGGCTGCCGGGGCGATGTTTTGCCCGACCGTCGCGACAAGTTCGTCTATGTCGACAGGTTTTGCCAGAAAGCCGGAGCATCCGGCATCGATACACTTCTCGCGATCCCCCGCCATGGCATTGGCGGTCAACGCGATGACGGGTCCCTTGTAGTTTGCCGCCCGCAATTCTCTCGTCGCTTGATAGCCGTCCATGACGGGCATTTGCATGTCCATCAGAATAACATCGAACGGTGTCGCCAAAGCCAGATCGCGACCAATCTCTCCGTTTTCTGCATCAACGACCTCACAACCAGCCTTTGCCAAGATCAGCTTGATCAACTGTCGGTTCGCTTTCCCGTCATCAACCACTAGAACTCGCCCGCCAATCATTCCTTCCACGCGTGAGAGAGCGGTTTTACCCGGGTTGGCTTCGCGACTGGCCCGGTACTGCTGCTCGGAGAGTCTCGGCATCCCGGAGCAGTCTCCGATTTCCACCTCAAAACTGATTGTGGTCCCGACCCCCGGTGTGCTTGTGACGTTGATCGTTCCACCAAGTGCTTCGACAATTCGTTTACTGATTGATAATCCCAGACCAGTCCCCCCAAATTTACGGGTCACGCTGGCATCGGCCTGAACGAACGGGTCGAAAATCCTGCCCACCTGTTCGTCGGACATGCCGATACCGGTATCGATAATCGTCATCTTCAGACGATCATCACCCGGGTTGTTTTCAACGAACTGCGATTGGATCGTGACACTGCCCTCGGAGGTAAATTTGATGGCATTTCCCACCAAATTGGTAATGACCTGTCGCAGACGTACATCGTCGGTGATGATCGATGAAGGAAAGTGGTTTTCGAACTTTGCTTCAAGGCGAATGTCTTTTTCTTTCGCTCGAACGCTCAGAAGGTTCACGACATCCGTGACCAGCTTGTAGGGAGACGCCTCAATCTTTTCGAGCGCCAGTCTCCCGGCCTCGATTTTTGACAGATCTAGGATATCGTTGATCAGACTTAGCAAGTGCGTTCCGCTGGCGTGAATGGTGGACAGGTATTCCTGCTGTTCCTGAGCGGTGGATGCCATGCCGCGCTGCAACCAGTCGGTAAATCCGAGTATCGCATTCATCGGCGTACGAATCTCGTGGCTCATGTTTGCCAAGAATTCTGATTTCGCACGGTTGGCCTGTTCCGCCTGTGATTTACTCTGTTCCAGTTCGGTGACATTTTCAAAACTGACCAGAACACCGTTGCCGCTGGCCGATTGTGACTGAACCGGTGCGCAATTGACCTTGAATGTGATATTGCGTTCGGTTCGGTCAGCATCAGTGTTCCGAATCCGGACCACTTCGTCATAGATCTGTTCACCGGATTCGCAGGCGCGCCTCCAAGGTGGATCTACCAGAGTTCTTCCGGATCGATCGCGCCAGTCAAAACATTCACATGGTGTTTTTCCCACCAGTTCGGCAACAGTGAGGCCACTACTGCTGCTGAAAGCATCGTTGGCAATCACAATTTTCCCGGAGCGATTCAGAACCAGCAGTCCGCTACCGAGAATATCCAAAGTGGTGCGGACCTGCTTGGGGACCGATCTGCCAGGCTTCATGCGTTTCAACAATCGGCCAATAAACAGATAAAAACCTAGGCCTGATGCAAGAATGAGAAACAATCCAAGTCGTACGGTGTCCGTCAGCCAGGGTGATTGCTGCTGTTGGAATGTGTACTCGATCTGGCCCCATTGCTGCGAGCCACTGACGAGAATGTTTGCGCGTTTGTCACGTGACAAAACCGATGAACCCTCAGTCCAAAGCGCATTGTGGTTATCCGTGGACACCACCATTTTTCCGCCGCGGCGACGAACGCCCAAGGATCGAAGCTGTGGGTTGCGTTTGACCATTTGCGTAACAAACGACTTGAGCGTGTTGATCTCCCCATCCTGAATCATCAGGGATGCGGTCACTGCCAACGAATCACAGATCTCATTGCGGCCCTCGATTCGCGCGGGCGTCTGATCGGGAACCAGTTGCAAAACATGGGCTGTCAGGAACACGATCATGACAACGCCCAACAGACCGATCGTGATTTGAGTTTTTGCGGTTAACCAACGCATGGCACTAGGGGGAGCAAAGGAAGATTTTGGGTAAATTAAAATTTTGCGTCAAGAAAGGGGAGGATCCCTACGGTATGTTATCCATCGACAATTTCGTGGATCGATTCTTCGTCTTCGTCGAATGCCGAAATCAAGGGGGAAATGTCAAGCGACTTCCATGCAGGCAGCTGAGTGGCCAATGTTGTGATCGCAACGCCGCCGCTGTAGGCCATCAACATCATTCCCGCAGACAACAGGCCCAGCCCTCCTGCGGCTGCTGCGATGCCGGCATGGTTCACGTCCAACTGTTTTCTAAGATAGTTCTGGTTGGAAGAATCAAGTTCCTGCCAGAACAGGGCCGCAAGATTGGCTTCTTCACCGTCGATACTGTCGATGACGCGCCGACTGCGGTACACATCGGCCAGCTGCTGGCTGACCAGTTCTGTTGTTTGAGCGGATTCAACGCTCTGGTAGTACGTTTCATAAAAGCCAAGATCGATCACCGATTCCTGAGCTTCATTGATGAACCCCTCGCCCACATAGCTCAGATCATCGGCACCCGCCGCATCGCCTGCTACCGGGGTTGGTTTTAGTCCATTGGTGGTAGCCTGATTGTTGTTCGATCGCGGGTTGACTTGAGCGAGTGTGGTCTGGTCAATGGTTTCAGGGACATCAGGGTCAGCAGGATCACTCTCATTGGGGTCCGCGCTCGTATCCGGCGGGGAGTTTACTAGGTTGGGAACGACAAAATCAGATATCTCGATTTTGACAGTCCGAATCGGGAAGTCGCCTCCTCTGCCGTCGTCTGCCGCGACTTCAACTTCGTATCGTTGTAAACGCGGTGGTTCAATGAATTTCAATTCGCCTGTCTGGGGATTGATTTCGAAAACCGCTTTGGCGGCTTCGTTCACCAACCGGTAGGTGACAGGATCTAGGTCCGGATCGGTCGCGGACAAATCGATAATTATTGGGGCGGTTCTGCTAACCTGGATGGTGTCGGGAGTGCTTTCAGCGAACACAGGCGCATCATTGACGTTGTTGATCTGAACGGTGATGGTCTGACTGTTCGACAGCAAGCTTCCGTCGGTGACCGCAACATCGACGGTCAGAAACGCCGGACCTGCGCCGGTGAATTCGTAGCCCGTGATCAGACTGATTTCGTTAGTGACCGGATCCACCACAAACAAATCGTTGTTGTTCGTAGTGGTCGGATCGCCATCATCAACCAACACTGTCGTCAGCTCGGTCGCCACGTCGTTATCAACATCCGCCGCCGCACTTAAAACATCGATCGTCACCGTCTGCCCTTCCTCAATTGGAGCCACAGTAATCGGGTCCAAGGTGGGAGCCTCATTGAAATTATTAACCTGCACCACAATCGTTCGGGTATTGGACTGTAAGCTTCCATCAGTGACCGCAACATCGACGGTCAGAAACGCCGGACCTGCGCCGGTGAATTCGTAGCCAGTAATCAGCCTGATTTCGTTAGTGACCGGATCCACGGCAAACAGATCGTTGTTGTTCGTGGTTGTCGGATCGCCATCGTCAACCAACATCGTCGTCAGTTCTGTCGCCACGTCACTATCAACATCCGCCGCCGCACTTAAAACGTCGATCGTAACCGCCTGTCCTTCCTCAATTGGAGCTACGGCAATCGGGGCCAGGGTTGGAGCGTCATTGACGGGGCTAACCATGACAGTCATCGTTACGACATTGCCGTTTGCGATCCCGTCGCTGACGGAAAACTCAAACGTGGCTGCATCCAATGCGACTGCATCGAAGTAATTCAGCGTGCTCATGAAGGCCAACCGGCCAATATCTGTCCTCGATATTTTCAGGCCAACGGTGACTGCACCGCCATCAAAAAGTAAAACGCCCTTACTTGCATCAGGCAGGCTGTTTATCTCAATATGGTCGTATTGCGCGGCATGAGCAGTATTGGCATCGGTGAACTGAAAATCACTCGCGACAAACGGCCGGGGCACATCTTCCAGAACTGTAATCGAACTGGTGATCGCAACCGGCGCGAAGTTAACCGATCTGTTGCTACCAAATTCCGATGTGTTTGACGAAGCGTCAATCGCGATCGCTGTAATGGAATCCGTCTCCGCAAATGTGGCGACCGGCCAGCCAAAAGCAGGTTCTTCAAGAATCAGCAACCACTTGCCGTTTACCGAGGTAAGTTGTGAGCCGTTGACCGATGCGATAAACGAAGCCCCCTCACCATAGTCATTGCCGCCGTCAGAATCGCCGTCTCCCGCTGCAGAAAGATATAGCTCAATGGAACCAATTTCGGCCGGATCCAAGTTGCCGCTTCCGTCAGCGTCCTCCAAAGATCCGTCACTACCGAACACAATGTGCAAGCGGTTGCCTATCAATGTGACGGATTCAATTTCCGGAGCATCGATCCCGTTGTTACCTGTGTCGCCATCGGGCCCGGTAACCAGTGTGAGGCCATCGCCGCGCTGACGTTCCACCAGGCTATCGGTTGCTCCAAGGTCAATAGCAAGGCCTCCGTTGCGTTGGAACTCATTTTGTGAGATCAGGTTATTGGTCGAAGCAACTGCACCGTTGGAGGAAAACACACCGGAAACGTTAACGCCGCTCCCAAGATTATCCTGAACCAGATTTCCAACGACTGTGCTGCCAACTGCACCGGCAAGCCGAATGCCACCGGCTTCATTGACGGCGGACCCGTTCGAGAAGATAGAATTTGACCGGATCAGATAGCCTCCTTCTCCCAAAGCCGTGTCGATACCAAACGCTTTGCTGCCCTGGATCAAGTTGCCAACAACCGAGATATCGGTCGTGCCATGTCTCAGGTCAATCCCGTCTCCAAAGGATTCCCCAACTGCGCCGTTGAGCAAAAGTGAGTTGTTTTCAATCATCCAGTAGCGTGTGGCATTGGACGCCGAAGCAGGCGGTGTACTAAAGGAAATGCCCGCGCGTCTTGACTGCGCGATCAGGTTGTTGGTAATCAGGTTGCGAGCATCCGCATCAGCTCCAGAGGCAGACAAAACGACAACGTTATGACTCAGGTTGCCCGGGGTCGTTGGCGGTGGGACATCGGGAACAGGATTGACTCCGATAACGCTCCCCGAAAGCTTGAACCCGGTAACTTCCAGCTCGATACCGCCGGCCTGTCCTCTTCCGTCAACGATAATGTTTCCGCTGACGACCTGACCGTTGCCAAAGCCACGAATGGCAATATTGTTGATCTCAACACCCTCGAGCACGGTGTTGCTTGCATCGGGGCGTACCTTGATCCCGTAGTCAAGTGCTGCGCCTGAGGCGTTCACCAGCTCCAGATCAGGTGCGTCAACAGCACTAATTGAAGCTTGGGCCGGGTCGCCCAACTTCAGATTGTCTACACCAACATTATCGATGTATCCATCATTGGAACTGACCGGGTTAAGGTCATATCGAACCAAAGATCTGCTGCTCCCCGCCGAGGGCTCCTGCCAAGCGCGACCGTCGATAATTGTCAGATCATCGCGAATCTCAGGCAACAGTTCGTTAATTTCCAACCTCCACCAGCGTTCACCATTGGCCGACGCGTTGGCGGCAACTCCCGGCACGAACACCATGCGATTCTCACCGGCAATCGCATTGGCATTGATCAAAAACTGGTGCAACGACCCTTGACTGACCTGTGCAGGGGTACCGGGATCGGGCGGGACACTGCCCATCATTTTGCAAGGGCCACACCAAGTCGTATAAAAATCTATGAGTATCGGCTTACCTGATTCTGAAGCTAGGGACTTTGCTTCCTCCCAGTCTTTATTATGCAGAAAATTAAC
>CALCJM010000052.1 GCA_937967505.1 uncultured Pirellulaceae bacterium
GTGATCACCCGGTGCTCCACGCTCTGGCGAGCGTAGCCACGTTGGAATACCACACGCACCCGAAAACGTGGCTACCGTCGCCAGACGGTGGAGCGGAGGGAGAAAACCATGACGAAACAAAAAAACGACGGCCGCGTGATCACCCAGTGCACCACGCTCTGGCGAGCGTAGCCACGTTGGAATGCTACACGCCCCCGAAAACGTGGCTACCGTCGCCAGACGGTGGAGCGGAGGAAAAAACCATGACGAAACAAAAAAACGACGGCCACGTGATCACCCGGTGCACCACGCTCTGGCGAGCGTAGCCACGTTGGAATGCTATACGCTCTGGCGGGCGTGGTCACGTTTCACACCCCACACCCTGGAAACATGCTTCAAAACCCGGTTTTACAACGTGAGCTGCTGGTCAACCTCCGTATGCCGCGCGCATTTGGATTGTTGTTGACTTACCAATTGTTACTGGCGGCAATGGTTTATCTGGCGTGGCCATCCAGCACGCTGGACCTGACACAGGCCACAACTTCCAACCGACAACTGGTAGACCTTGTCTTCCTAGGGCAATTCGTGCTCGCATCACTGATGGCCCCCAGTTTCACCGCCGGGGCAATCTCGGGGGAGAAAGAACGGGAAACCTACGAGATGCTCCTAGCCAGTCCGATCCTCCCGCAGGCCGTCGTCAGCGGGAAACTTGTCGCCGCCCTGACCCATCTGGCCCTGCTGATTTTTGCCTCACTACCAATCGTGATGTTGTGCTTGCCACTGGGAGGTGTGTCCTTCTATGAAGTGGTCGCGGCCTACGTGGCATTGATTGCCAGCGTCCTGGCCTTCGGCATGATCAGCGTCGCCTGCGGTAGTTTCTTTCCGCGCACCAGTTCCGCGCTGGTCGTGTCGTATCTGGTGATTCTCCCGCTGGCACTGGTGGGAGTGTTATGCTGGGTCGCGATGAGCGACTATGGAGAGACACGCTTCAAACTGGCAGTCACCGTCGTACCGGGATTGGCGATTGCCATCGCAACGGTGCTGTTTTATATCGTCAGCGCACGAATGCTGTACCCCTCGGACATGGGTTCTGGCGGCAAAGAAGTCGTCGATCTGGAAAATGAAAATGACAATGCGGTCGGACTGATTATTCACCGGGATAAATTTCCCGATCGTCTGTTCGCGCCGCCCATTCGCGATACGCTGATGCCCGACGGGATCAACCCGATTTACGACAAAGAGCTACGTAGCGAAATCTTCGGTCAGGGCACGCTGATGCTGCGAATGGCCATTCAAATCAGTATGATGCTGGCAATGGTGCTGATGGCGGTCTGCCTGTTCATGTACCAGACACTCGCCCCGTGGTATTTCTGCTACGTCGTGTTGTTCAACGTGTTGGTTGGACCGGTGTTTTCAGCCGGTAGCGTGACGGGCGAACGCGAACGACAGACGCTGGACCTGCTGCTGACGACCATCATTACCCCCTGGCAAATCCTCTCGGGGAAACTAATCTCCGGCTTGCGCGTTTCGAGCGTCCTGACGGCGTTTCTGCTCTGGCCACCCTTTCTGGCATTCATCATGCCATCGGGATACTGGGAAAACTGGCCATCATTCCTGTGCTATCTGACCATCTTCTGCCTGACATGCCTGACGACGGCGACGCTGGCCCTGTTTTGTTCGACAATCCATCGCAAAACCAGCAGTAGCCTGATCACAACTTACGCCGTAATCCTGCTGCTGTACTTGGCCCCGCCTGCGGTGTCTCTGTTCGCCAAAGAATATTTTCCGGACCGATTCAGCGAAACGGCATTGCAGACAATGACGGTCACCAGTCCTTTCTCCGCCAACCTCAACATTCCGCTAAACCCCGAAAACCTAACCAGCCACAGAGGCCTGATCACTGAGCGATACGATTACGCGCTGGAGGACTTCTGGCATTTTGGGTTGTACGTAGGAGTAACGTTATTAATCAATGCCGTGTTGTTTGGCGTGATGACGTGGCTGTTCTATAATCGTTGGCGAGTGGCCAATGACGGCCCAACACGGACCCCGGATCCTGATCCAGCAGCACCCCCTAACCTCTCATAAGCCGGAACTGTTGGTGCCACGACTGTTGGTGCCCGAACGTCCAGTTCTCCTCCATGGAAAGTCGGCCGCAGCATGAACAATACCGCACTGCGAAGAATACTCCTGCCTCCTACAGTTGTACTGTTGGGCATCGTGATCCTGCATTCCTGTGGTGTTTACACGCTGGTTCATCCCCCATTTGTCGGCGTCCAACACGCGGCAGCGCAGGAAACGTTTGACAAGCCAGGCGACGAAACCAATTCACAACCGGACATCTTCGACAAACCGACCCCCGGATCAAACACACGGGCTGAATTGGAACGACCTGAAGAAACCGCAGCGACGCCTGAATCAAAAATCCCTCCGGCCCTGGAAACGTACATGGGACGTGAGATCGCACGAACGATGCACTATTCCGGTGCTCCGTGGTTGATCCGGGACGAACGCGAGCGTGAAGAACGATGCAGTTTAATGCTGGCCAACCTCGGCATTCGCCCGCAGATGGTGATCTGCGACATGGGGTGCGGTGTCGGATTCCACGCCACCAAAATGGCTCAAATGACCGGCGAGAAAGGCTACGTCGCCGGCGTCGATGTGCAGCCCCAGATGCTGGCCATGATGCGAAGGCGCATGGAAAAAGAGGGCATTGAAAATATCGTGCCGATTCTTGGCAGCTATCACAACCCGCGTTTGCCGCGCGAGACGTTTGACATGGTGTTGATGGTCGATGTGTACCACGAATTTTCACACCCCCGACAGATGTTGGCGTCGATTCGCGCGAGTCTCAAGCCGGACGGAGTTGTGGTGTTGGTCGAGTACCGCGCCGAAGATAAGACGGTGCCGATCAAACCCGAACACAAGATGAGCAAGGCCCAAGTGGAAAAAGAGCTGACAGCCAACGGGTTTGCGCTGAAGAGGTCCTACGACAAACTTCCGTGGCAACACATGTTGTTCTACGGCCGCGACACCGACCAACAAAACCAGAAGCGTCAGCAGAACCAGGATCAAATCATCCCTGGGGAGTCCACCGGATCGATTCGCTCTGAATGATTCGCTCTGAATGATTCTGTTCGTTGCGTTAACCACGCAAGTCATACCCGGGCATAGAAAAAGCCGCACCCCAAAAATTTGAGATAACGGCTTTCGATGTGAAAGTGGGCGCTGAGGGACTCGAACCCCCGACCCTCTCGGTGTAAACGAGATGCTCTAGCCAACTGAGCTAAGCGCCCTTTTCTTTATCACTTAAACACTTTCATCGGCTGAAGGAACGGGCCGCTTGAGGGCGCTTTCCGGTTCCGTGCTGATGAAGGGGTACTTTAAGGAGTAGGTCGCCTGCCTGTCAATCGGTTCGCCAAAAAAACGGGGTAAATCACCTCCAATTACGGCTCAAACGTGCGTTTTTTCGTTGCTATTGCACTCCCCCGGCAATTTCTCTAACGTTCGACAGCATTTTTAAGAAATTTCTCCGCTTTTTCCCGGGCTGACTCGACATGGGTACTGCCATTTTTAACTTTGACGCCCGTCGCCGCTTTCGGCTGTTGGTTGGCACGCTGTTGATTTTTGTTTCTGGTGTCGGCTGCAATGCGACCACCCAGCGCCAGAATATTGCCGGCCGTGCCGCATTCGAACGCGGCCAGCACGCTCAGGCGATCAACGCCTTTCAGCAGGTTTTGAACAAAGACCCCAAAAACGCCGACGCGTACTACAACCTTGCCGCCTGTTATTACGACATGGGCAAGACCAAACAAAGTCAACAGTTTGTCGATCAGGCCGAACAACTCTATCGACAGGCAATCTCCCACAACGGCCAACACGTCGATGCTCACCGCGGCCTGGTGGGCCTGTTGATTGAAACCAATCGGGAAAAATATGCCTTCGATCTTCTGGAAAGCTGGCGTCAACGCAGCCCTCAAACAACAGCCCCCCTGATCGAACTGGCAAGAGTCTATCAGGAGTACGGCGACAACACGCGCGCCACCGACCTACTGGCCGACGCACTGAAAATTGACGGGCGCAGCACCCGGGCACTGAAAGCCATGGGCCACATTCGCGAAATTCAGGGACAGAATCAACTGGCGTTGGACAACTATACCCGGGCACTGCAAATCAACCAGCTGGACCAGAATGCCGCAGCCAAAGTGGCCGCTCTGAACAACCTGATCCGGACAGGAAACACCGGCTCAGGATCCGCCCCGCAACGATACGGCAACGCGGCACCCTACCTGCTGAAGTAGCAACTGGAGCCTGCCATCCGTGTTGCGTTGATGGTGCCAGTCTGATCGCTGGTGCTCTCTGACCAGCGACCCGCCATTTTTGAAAATTGGCGTTGGAGCGTCGTGGACTTCGCCAGAATTCCATTCCAATAAATGATTCGAGGATTTCTGGCGAAATCCATTACCTGAAAAGCCATGGCTGACGAACCACTGACACACTCTTTTTGAGCAACCTGCACAACCGTCCTAATGAGTCCCCAAAATGTCAATTAAGGGGAACTTTCTTCTCCGTCTCGATTGCCACTATCCACGCGATTTTCATGCGTTTAAACTCTTTGCTTGGGCTGGCGAATTTAAACGTGATCGTCACTTCATCACTGCGGGTGGTCAACAAACGGTCCTCGCCGTGGGACACCCTGAAAAGGTTTCACGGCATCATTTGGGTGAACTTCCGCAGCACACTCTCCTCTCTCGTTTAAACGATCAACAACGGCTTGAGCGGCGGTGCTGCTGAAGGTGGATGGCGTTGCTGGTTGGCAACTGTTTCATTCAATGGTTTTTACAATTCGACGGTTCAAAAACACATGACGACTACAACCACAAATCGCGTATTTAACTTTTCAGCTGGGCCGGCAACCATGCCCGAAAGCGTGCTGCAACAAATTCAGGACGAAATGATGGCGTTGCCGGGCGTGGGCAGCAGCATTCTGGAAATCAGCCACCGCAGTGCTGACTTTGACGCGATTCTTGATGATGCCCGTTCTGCCGTTGAACGCGTGATGAATGTGCCCGATACCCACGAAGTGCTGTTCATTCAGGGTGGGGGAGCGCTACAGAACATCATGATCCCTGCCAATTTCTGCACGCCGGAAGCTCAAACAGCAGACTATATCCTCACCGGCGCATGGGGAAAAAAGAGCGCTGGCGAGGTCAAGTATTACGGTGACCTGAACATTGCTTACGATGCCGGTGACACCAACTTCAATCACCTGCCCAAGCAGTCGGACCTGAAATTAACCCCTGGTGCCGCGTATGTGCACCTGACCACCAACGAGACCATTCACGGCATTCAGTTCAAATCCATGCCGGACACCGGTGGCGTTCCGATCGTGGCGGACAAATCGTCCGACATTATGTGCGGACCTCTCAACGTGGCCGACTACGGTTTGATTTACGCTTGTGCACAAAAAAACGCAGGCACCTCCGGTGTCACCATCGTCATCGTTCGCAAAGATCTGCTGGCACGTAGCGCTGACCGTTTGCCAAGCTATCTGGATTACGCCAAACATTCCAAAGCCGGTTCACGGTTTAACACGCCACCGACGTTTTCGATCTACGCCACGGGCCTGGTTTGCAAGTGGCTGGAGTCTAAAGGAGGTGTGGAAAAAATCGAAGCGGAAAACAAACACAAGTCACAACTGATCTACGATGTGATCGACAATAGCGCGGGGTTTTATACCGGCCACGTTGTGAACAAGGACGAACGTTCGATCATGAATGTTGTCTTCAAAATGCCATCGGATGAACTGGATGCCCGGTTCTGTAGCGATGCAAAAAATGCCGGCTTGACGACCCTCAAAGGCCATCGCAGCCTTGGCGGAATCCGGGCGTCGGTTTACAACGCGATGCCTGTCGAAGGTGCCGAAGCACTGGCCGCTTTCATGAAGGACTTTGCCGCCCAAAACGGATAATTTGCATGGGCTTCGATTGCCTTTGCCCGCTCCCCGGCGATCGGCATGGCGACCTTCATTCTGTATCACGGTTTGTTCTGTACAACGGTCTGAGCGATTCGCGGGCCGGAGCCAAAACGAGATTCTCCCGGTGACGTTTTGATGTCTTAAGAAATAAAAAAGCGTTCGCTTCGAGGTTTCAAAAGCGGTTGGCCTTCATGGTCCTCTGCCGCAGTCTCTCCGAAGCACACCACCAAACCATTCCCCCGAATAAATAAATAACCAGAGGAACACAATGCCAAGGATTATCGTACTGGACGATCTTGCAGCCGAAGGATTGGCGTTACTCGATGCTGCTGAGGGCATCGAATACGAAATCCGCACCAAACTTAAAGGGGAAGAACTGAAGTCGGCGTTGGCCGAATTCGATGGTGCGGTGTGTCGCAGCGGTGTCAAAATCACCCCCGAATCACTTGAGGGCAACAAACGTCTGCGGGCCATCGTGCGGGCCGGAGTGGGCACCGACAACATCGACAAACAGGCCGCTTCGCGGTTGGGAATTGTCGTGATGAATACCCCTACGGGCAACACGATCAGTACCGCCGAACATGCGATGGCGCTGATGCTGGGTTTGTCTCGTAATCTGGCACCGGCCCACGCCAGCCTGAAGGCCGAAAAATGGGATCGCAAGAAATTCCAGGGCAGCCAACTGTCAGGCAAGACGCTGGGTGTTGTCGGCTTGGGCCGCATCGGGCAAGAGGTTGCGTTCCGCGCCAAAGCGTTCGGGATGGAAGTGATCGGCTTCGATCCATTTCTCGCTCAGGAACGGGCCGAGGAACTGGGCATCCGTAAATTTAACACGGTGGCCGAAATGCTGCCTCAAGTCGATTACCTGACGGTCCACACGCCGCTAACCCCGGAAACCAAAGGGCTGATTGGTCCGGAGCAAGTCAAATTGCTGAAAAAGGGTGCGCGTCTGGTCAACTGTGCACGTGGCGGGATCTACGACGAAGCCGCGTTGGTTTCCGGGCTTGAATCAGGGCATCTTGGTGGAGTTGCCCTGGATGTCTACGAGGACGAACCTTGCACTGACAGTCCGCTGTTCAAGATGCCCAACGTGCTATGCACGCCGCACCTTGGTGCCAGCACCGAAGAGGCTCAGATTGGCGTGGCGGTGGAAGCGGTTGAACTGTGTATTAACTATTTGAATACCGGTGAAATTCGATCGGCTGTTAACACGATTTCGATGGACCCTCAAACGCTCAAGTCTCTGCGGTCCTATGCAGACGTGGCCCATCGTCTGGGCCTTCTTCTCAGCCAATGGCATGGCGGAGCAATCGCCAAATGCGAACTGGAGTTCAACGGCGAAATTGCAGACAAGGACACCCGTCTGTTGACCTCTGCCTTTTGTGCGGGCCTGATCGAGAACCACGCCGAAGACGCCAACATCATCAACGCGGAATTGCTGTGTCACGAGCGCGGCATTGAACTGGTACGCACCTCCAACAGCGGTCCGGGAACCTTCAGCAGCATTATCTCGGCGACCGTTTCGGGGGACGGCAAATCCCACAACGCCAGCGGCACCGTGTTTGGCAAAGACATGCCGCGTCTGGTGAAATTGTGTGAATACCGCACCGAGGCGTACATGGACGGCAATTTGCTGATCTTCACGCATCGTGACCAGCCGGGCATCATTGGTTATGTCGGTAACGTACTTGCCGAAGACAATGTGAACATCGCTCAAATGGCGGTCGGACGTGAGTCGGATGCTGGCGGTCCGGCAATTGGCGTATTGAATCTTGACGCCAGCGCTCCGGATTCGGCTCTGACCAAGATCGTCGAAAACGACGGCGTCGATTCCGTGCGGCAGATCGCACTGCCGGCAGCCGGCCAGTTACCGGACTGGCTTGGGTAAGACGGAACCCAGCTTGGGTAAGACGAAACCCAGATTAAAGCGATTGGCAGTTGAAAGCTTACCGTTGGCGATGCTGCCAGCTTCGCTCCAACGACGCTGGCAGCGTCACCAACGGATGGTAAATTCCTAACTGCCAGTCATCTAACAGCCCCAAAAGAGCCACAGGTTTTCCTGCGGCTCTTTTTTTGGGTAACAGGCTACGGCGGCGATGCTCGTGTAATCCTTGCTGATTTTGGTGTAAGGCGAGAAGTTGTACTGGCCTCTGCCACGATTCCAAAAAGAACCTTAACTTTCCGTCGGCCTCCACCACCGCTCTCCTCGTAACCCTACTTCAAATCTTCCCACAACCTGTTCAGGATCGAATACAACTGTCGGTGAACGGCCTGCGGGGCGTAGGCGACCAGGCAATCGCACTCACTGAAATAGACAACCGATACCCCGGGCTGCTGGAGCTGGCGCGTAAGCGTGTCCTCTAGCACACGCTTTAGTTCGTCCGATGTCAGATTCTTCTGCAACAGATGCTTCACGGGATAGACTTCGGTTTCCGATTTGCTGCGGGCGCTTTCAAATGAGGTCAGCAGCACGGTACTGTCATCAATCACAATCCATGATGCTTTGAGCGACCGCGCCAGTTGCTCGAGCGCATCGCGGCAGGTGGCTTCATTGAAATCACCGGGAATCATCGTATTGGGTGTCCAACCAAGCGTCCGCAGCCCCTCCCAGTCCGGGAAAATCTTCAGCCCGGCCTGAGCACGAATCTGGCGAACCAAACTTCCAATCCGGTACGGCTTTCGAAACGGGTTGTCTCTTGAAAGATCAAGCGCTCGCGCCAACACCGGATCAATCTGAAACACGGTCGGCGTCACCGCGCTGTCCACCATCAAAAGCTGTTCCGCGGCAGGTTTGGCGGCGTCCTTCATATCGATGATCAACCCGTTGAGTACGGTAAAATGGTCGCTATCGCACGAGACGGACACTCGGTCAGCCGTCACAACCACCGATTTAGCCAACATCGCGCGTGCGGCCAGCGCGTTATCGCCTGCAGCCAAATCCAGTGGCCACGTCCGCACAATAAAATTCTTCAGTTCGCCAACGGAAGCATCCGACAGTTTGGGGGCCAACCCCCAAGACCGGGTGGAGACTTCCGATGGACCGCTGCGCGTCAGGATCACTCCCCGGTCATCCGCAACCACTCTCAAATTGATTTTCTCCGCCACGGTCACAAACAGCGATTCGAAGCTCTCATCGGTGGCCTTCAATGAAATCGTCTGCGTCCAGTCTGTCGATCTGACCGCACCCGCATCCCAGTCAAATGAAACCGGAACGCCCGAGAGATTTTCCAGTTCGAACAACACATCCAACACCGGTGATTGGTCGAATATGACACCGCTGACCGGCACCGCCAACCGCTTCGCAACCTCGTATGGGTCTTCATCGGGCGCTTCAACGAAATATTTTGGCAAACCGATAAGTGCTGCCTCACGTTGCAGCAACGCTTGGTCTTTCAGTTCCGAGAGGATCGTCCCCGATTCTTCCAACGCCCGAGCAAACTCTGAAAGAGATTTGCGGGTTGGAACCAGCGGCGATTCCTTGGGCGTTGCCTTCACAAATGAATCACCGGTGTCAGACTGTTTGCGCACTTCGTCGTCGGCAGTTTTGGTTTCGGTGACCTTCTTCGGCGGATCAAAAGTCTTTAAATCCTCCTGGTTGGGCGGAGAGGGCAGGGGAGCCCGGGGGGCGTCAAAGCCTGTGCCGGGAATGCTTGGTGCTGCGAAGTCCTCCGCACCACGTACGGATGTTGCCCCGTCATTCAGATCCACCATCGCAGGTCCTTCGAGGGCAGTAATTGACGGGGCCGCCGGTTTGGAACCGCTCCCGGTAGCCGATCCGGCAGCACTCCCGCCTGAAGGCTCAGGAAGTTTGCTACTATCGTCGGCGGGTGAAGTCTGAGCCTGATGAGGACGATTCGGTGAATCGGATAGGCTGACCCGAGGCGTGCTGCTGCCTTGATTGCTCCAAAGTGCCAAACCCGCGACACCAAGAACGCAAACCAACACGCCGATCGATCCAACCTGGATTATCCGTTTTCTCTTTTTCAGTGCAGCACTGTCCCACGACCCGTCAGGTAACAGCGCGGTAGCCAAGTCACCGGAATCATTCCACCCGGATTTTTGATGCCCGGATTCTCTTTTTGGAGAATTGGTTTCCGAAGTCTGTTTGGGAGAAATGGATTTCTGTCGGGGAACAGGAATCGACCTGTTCATTGGTTGATCCATTGCCTGAGTTGCGTCAACCTTGGAGGGGGCAGGATCGGTGGGCTCGGGTGCTTGCCCCACGCCACCGGCAGGAGTTTGCTTGCTCCGTTGCTGAGGCGTCGGCGTCCGCAGCGCAGGTTCGGGCGATTCTTTGGGTGTGTCGGGCTTTCTCCCCGGAGAGGACTGTTTTGAAGCCGACTTTCTCCTGCCAGCCGGTAGAGCGGTTGCCGCCGGCGCGATCCCCAGCACATCATCAAGATCATCGAATGTGCTGGAGGCAGACCGGTCAGATTCGGCCGGCGGGTGTTGGTATCCGGCTGGCGGCGTCAGCGTCAGTTCGGTATCGCACCTGGGACAGTCCACCGTTTGGCCAATCAAATTCGGTACGGAGACCTTTAATTTCGCCGCACACGATTTGCAGATGATGACGTAGGGAATCAAGAGAAGTCCGGGGAATTAATGATTTGCAACCACACAACAGGCTGGCAGCCCGTCCACGCTATTTTTCGACAAACACCCCGGGCAGGGAATAGCCTTTTTCCGCAGCGGCCGCCCGGGTTGTAATCAAAACCGCCATGTTTGCCCGATCATCGGGATCTTTGGCCACCACCCAAACCAGTTTGCACTTTGGATCGTCCGGGCCGGAGATGGATTTGTCGGAATTGGCACCAGTCATAATTCGGGTCAGGATGGCGGACAACGGCCGGTCATCCATCGCCAACGGACCCGGACGCTGATTCTGTGTGATGCCCTCTTTTTGCAAATCGCCCCCCATCAGTTTAATCCTGAACGGAAACGGCAAACCGGGATAATCGTCAGCGACTTCCTCCTGAATTTCGGATAGCAGCACATTTAAGTCGGGGGGGTTGGCGACATTTAAACTGCGATTAACCGCCAGCAGTTCTTCCAATGTCTGCGGAAGTTGTTTTTGATTATCCGCCTGAACCGATTCCGCAAAGGTCGCTGTCAGTTCGGCACCGGCCAATAAATTCTGGGCGGCATGGGGCGGCAACCAGGCATTGCCAATGATTTGATCAAATTCAACGTCCCACCGCACTGCGTGGCTTAACTGCCCCAGCATCGCTCCAAACCGGCCCTGCAATTTCTGCCAGTATTCAATTTTTGCCAGTGATTGCGAAAACCGGTCAACCTTGGTTACCGTTTTGTCAATCACCTGTTGCAGTTTCTCCGCAAGATCTCCGGTCGCTATATCTGCCGAGTGGTCGATGTTGAATTCGATATAGTCACCATTGTCGATATGCAGGCTGATCGAAAACGCGCGTACTTCATCCGGCAACGCCAACCGTAGTGGCGGCAGCAATCGCGCACTCCACTGGCCCCACATCTGCGCGGCTCTCTCGTTGACCAAAGCGCTCGCCAAAGTCACCATACTGAAATGCCTGTCGCGGTCGGTTTTCCTTGCCATTCGATCAAGTGCGGCAGAAAACAGCACCACGCCTTCATCCTGAAGGACTTGCTGAACCATCCGCGGCGTTCCCATGACAAACCGCACCGGTGCAATATCAGCACCAGCGTCATCAGCGGTCTGATCTGATTCGCCGTCTGAATCGGAATCGACAAAACACCATGCGACCTGATCGCCGGCAAACAGTTTCCGCCCACCGGGCATTTGCACTTCGTCTGGCTGCCCCCAGGCGGTCACCAGCTGCCCCGGTGTCTTTCCCGACACAGAGATTTGAAAAAATGGACGATAGCCATGATTTTCATCGGGCACCATCGCCAAGGTCAATGTCTCCGCCTGGCCGATGTCTATCCCGGCCAGTTGTTCGAATTTGGCACGCAATTTGGCAAAATCCGGCCCCGGACTGTTTAAAAGACACTCGCCACCGGGCTGCTCAAGCAACGCCCGGCCGCGCAAGTGAAACAAGATCTCGGCATCACTAGGCAGCCAGTCAAAATCGATGCGGTGCCCTGTCGTCGGTGACTCCCAAAGCCTTGCCTGCCCATCTTCGACTAGGGTTTGCACCCATGCGACCTGTGTCAAATCAATTGAAGAAGCATCTTCGATCGTCGCCGTCTGCATTCCGCCGAACGATTCGCCGGGAAGCGGTTCGGAAGTTTGGGTGGCAAGTTTATCGAGTGCTGATTCAGATCGATTTTCGACAACGGGCAGCGCGTTACTGCCGGCCCACAACGCCCACGCCCCCAGACACAGCATGACCGACAACAGGCCTCCGGCAACTGCCCCCGGCATCTGCCAACGATTTTGCTGACGCTTGCGGGCGGCCACCCTGGCGCGCTGCACGCGCGCGTCACGGTTAATAGTTTGGTCGGCTAAAAATGAGTCCCGTGTTTTGGCCACATCGATCGCGGTATCAATTTCAGGAACCTGCGGCACATCCAGTGTGGCGACAGCCATCGGCAGTTCCAACGCGCGTAACGAATGCAAAAACGCAATTCTCTGTGCAGACGATTCCGGTTCCGGCAATTTACCTGTCCGCACAGTGGCCAGCGCCGCCAACCGGTTTGCAAATTGGTCCACCTTTAACCCCAAATCGCCACCATCAACCAGCGTGTTTTTCAATAGCGTTTGCATCCCGGGATGCTGTTCCGTTTTCGCGATCAGTGCATCACGTTGGCCCGCGGTAATTTTGAACCAGTGCTGCTCATGGTCCCACTGCCATTGCAAGTGCCGGCCACTAACCAGACGCAACAACAGCGCTGCCAGCAAAAAAGACTGGCGCTGCGGGTCGCTCGTGGCACGATCGTTGGCGGTTTCCGCATCGCCGGCAATCAATGAATCAAAGCGCGCTGTTTTTCCGGGGCCAATCCAGATCCGATTCATCAGCGCCGCAGAATCGATCGGTACTGGCTGATCTTGTTCGACCAGCGCTGCCGCAACCTGAGCCATCAGCGCGACCGATTGATCCGCATCAAGTCGTGACTTTGGCGGCACGGCCGTGGCAAGCGTCTTTCCACGTGGTAACTCCCTGACGACAAATCGACTGTCTGGCAGCGCGATCGCCTGGTAGAATTCAAAAGACCTTGACGGGGCAGTGGCGGGATCCGGAAATCGGCTGGTACGCTGTACCTGACGATCGAGCGCGTTCCAAATTTCCAGAGAATCCGGTTGCTGCCCGTCAAAGAACTGTAGCCTGACGGGGCAGCCCGTTTTTTGATCGGTGGCGGCAAACGAGTGAAAACCCTGCGGCTCAGCGGCCAGATTCAAGCGCGTTTTGATCTGATAGCGGCCGAACCAAAATGGACCGCAATGGCCCGCCAGCAACACCGTGCGTTGTAGCGGTGAGATCATTTTTTTCCGGGTCAGCCATTCCGCCGCTGCGGTCGCATCGCCGGACGCACCGGCAGTCCCCTCAAAGTCGGCCCGAACCGCCGCCAAGCGTTCGTCACCAAACAGCCGGCTTTCGGCAACCAGATTCCAAAAATGATCAATCTCGGGAGCCACAAATTTCTCGGACCGGGGCGGTTTTTGAAGTCTATTTTTCACAATCCGGGCCCATCTACCGCGAATCAATAACTTGCTCAGGTCAGATTGTGCCCGACGGGCGAAAGACTTATTGTAGAAGCATCGCCGGTCAGCCGAATACCCCCCGGGAACATGGTTTCCGGCAGACATTCCGTTTTCTCCAATCGCTTCCTATCGCCCCCCGACTCAATATGAACCGCCCACCCCATCGCCCAAGCGCCTTCGACACCGTCAAGCACTATTTTAATCTGGCGGCAGACCATCTGGATCTGGCCCCCAGCGCTCGCAAATTGCTGATGCTGCCCAAACGCGAGATCACGGTCGAGGTCCCGGTGGAACTGGAGGACGGGCGGTTGGAAACATTTGTCGGGTTCCGCGTTCAACACAACGACGCGCGCGGTCCGATGAAGGGCGGGCTGCGATACCACCACGAGGTCGATCTGGATGAGGTCCGGGCATTGGCGTCGCTGATGACGTGGAAAACGGCTGTCGTGAATATTCCCTATGGTGGTGCCAAAGGCGGGATCTGCATTTCTCCGCGCGAGCATTCGAAAAAGGAACTGCAACGAATCACGCGAAAATTTGTTGACCAGATTCATGAAATTATTGGCCCCGACAAAGACATCCCCGCCCCGGACATGGGCACCAACAGCGAAACCATGTCTTGGATCCGCAACCAGTGGGAAAAATACCACGGATTCAACCCGGCATGTATTACCGGCAAACCGGTCGAAGACTACGGTGCCAAAGGACGCGAGGAAGCAACAGGGCGCGGGGTCGGGATCCTGTCGTACAAATTGCTCAAACGTTTGGGAGCGACGCCCAAAGAAACCTCCGTCGTCATCCAGGGATTTGGGAACGTCGGCTCCCACGCCGCAAAATATATGAGTGAATCCGAATTCAAGATCAAGGGGATCAGCGATATCTCGGGCGGATACTATGCCGAAGACGGTATCCACATCCCAACCGCACTGAACTACTATCTGGAAAATGGCTCGTTGGAGGGCTTTCGGGAAGCCACCCTGATCACCAACGAGGAATTACTGGCATTGGAGTGTGACCTATTGATTCCGGCCGCACTGGGTAACGTGATCACCATGGCCAATGTGAACGACATCAAAGCAAAATATATCGTGGAAGGTGCCAACGGGCCGATCGACGCAGATGCCGACGCCCGCCTGTTTGAACGGGGCGTGGTGGTGCTGCCGGATGTTCTGGCCAATGCCGGCGGCGTCACGGTGAGCTATTTCGAGTGGGTGCAGAATCGACAATATTACAGCTGGAGTCTGGATCGCGTGCGTCAGGAGTTGCATGCAATCCTATCAACGGCGTTCGAAGAAATCTGGCAAGCGTCTCAAACCCACCACGTCAGCTTACGCACCGCAGCGTTTATGGTCGCCATCGGGCGCGTCTGGCGATCGGCACAACTGGCCGGATTTTAGCCACTCCCGGCATTAATGCGATCCGACCTGAACCGATCCGAACCAACGCGATTCGAACCGATCCAATATTCGTACCAACAACCTCTCCCTCTGAAACACAGAAACACGTGCTCCCCAAAACGCATTCCGAAGTCATCGCCCGCTACCAAGAGAAACTGGACACTCACCGCGCTTCGGTCCAGCGTTGCGACCAACGCTGGAGTTCGGTCGGCTACTTGCGCGGCAGTCTGTTTTTGCTGTCGCTGGTGCCATTTTTCCTGGCGATCAACGAGGTTTTGGGGATTGGTTGGCCGTGGATGTATCTCACCGGCCTGCTTTTTCTGGCGTTCCTAGTTGTCGCCTACATCCACGAAGGCATGCAAACAGAACTGAAACGCGCGTCTCTGCTGGTGAAAATCTATCGCGAATCGATCGCGCGTTGCCAGCGTGACTGGGATGAAATTGACGTGCCCGAAGTCGAAATCGAACGCGCCCGTATTGCACTATCGACGGATCTGGACCTGTTCACCAACAGTTCGATTTTCAAACTGCTGGGAATCACCCGCACGCCGTTGGGAACTTCGACACTGCGGGACTGGATTCTCGATGGCGCAATGGCCGACGAGGTCAAACTCCGTCAGGAAGCGGTCAAGGAACTGGCCCGGCACATCGACTGGCGGGAAGATTTCCAGCTCACGTGTGAGCAACTCGAAGCTGGTCAATCTGGCCCCAGCCGATTTCTGGAATGGACACAGTCGGAATCATGGTTTGCGGGACGTGGCTGGATTCTGACACTCGCACGAATCACTCCGGTGGTGTCTGTGGTCGCGATTTTTGGTTTGCTGTTGATTCCCGCAGTCCCCATGATGACGTGGCTGGTGATGTTGGTCAGTGCGATGCTGGTCAACTTTCTTCTGTCAGTCCTGTTTGCCGGAAGTATTCACGATGTCTTCAACCAGGTTTCCTCTCGCGCCAACGAGGCCAGCCACTACGCAAAACTATTTCGCTGGATTGGCGATTTCGAGGCCCGGGCTCCCCGGCTGACAGAATTACAAAAGAAAATCAAATCCAGCCGGTCCGACGGTGTGGGCGATGTTGAGAAACTTCATGGCCGTGTCTTTCTGGCGAACATGCGTCGCAATGGGATCCTGTTTTTGGTCTATGTGGTGTTCGAATTTCTGTTTTTCTGGGATGCCCATGCCCTCTGGTGGCTGGAAAAATGGAAGGATTCATCAGGCCAGCACGCCGGCCAGTGGTTTGAGGGCTTGGGACAATGGGAGGCATTATGTGCGTTGGCCAAACTACATGCCGACGAGCCCGAATGGGTGTTTCCCGAAGTTGTTGTCGCTGACACCACAGAAAAAACGGCCGTTGAAGGCACGGCGGTCGCTCATCCCCTGCTAGGTCTGGAGCGCGTTGCCAACGATGTCCAGGTCGGCCCTCCGGGTACGGTTTTGTTGGTGACCGGATCCAACATGTCCGGTAAAAGCACGCTGTTGCGGGCCGTCGGTGCAAACGTCGTGTTGGGTCAAATGGGTAGCGTCGTTTGTGCAAACCGGTTCCGACAGCCGACGCTGCAAATCGAATCCAGCATGCGAATCGCGGATTCGTTATCCGAAGGCGTTTCGTTTTTCATGGCCGAATTAAAGCGTTTGAAAGAGGTGGTTGATACGGCCGAGCAAATTCAGCAGGCCAACAATCCACGGCGAATGATGTTCTTGTTGGACGAGATTCTACAGGGCACCAATTCGCGCGAGCGGCAAATCGCCGTCAGTCGCGTGGTCCGTCGGTTGATCGACCTAGGTGCCGTCGGTGCGATCTCAACCCATGACCTTGATCTTGGCACCACCGACGAATTGGCTGCCGCCTGCGTGCCGGTTTACTTCTCCGAACAGTTTAGAGAGATTGACGGCAAGAAGCAGATGACATTTGACTATCAGATGAAGATGGGCATCGCAGAAACCACCAACGCCCTAAAATTGTTGGAAATCGTGGGTCTGAGCGAGTAATCGCAAAAACCAATCTCCGGTCGCGTCATGGCTGACAGGCCACGATTCGCGCAACCGGGGGCCGCACGTTGCTATTCCGAATCAGGAATCAGCACCGCCGCTTTGTTGCGCTCACGAGGTCTCCCGGATCGTCTGAACAGCAGCAATATTGCCGGTAACAGAATCACATCGGCCAGCAGTGCGATCACCAACATCAACGTGATCGACCATGAAAACCGCACCACGACCAACATCGGGCTTAAGTAGTACACGATCATTCCCGCGCCACCGATCAAGGTCGTATGCAACATCGCCGGTCCACACTGGGCGATGGTCCGTTTCAGCGGCGCGTCTACATTGCTCAGGCTGCCGTTAAACTCGCGGAACCGGATCAGAAAGTGAGTTGTATCATCGACGGCAATCCCCAATGCCACACACGCCGTGATTGCCAGCGCGAGATCCACCGAAACGCCAAACCAACCCAATCCCCCAAACACGATCAAGATTGGAAAGACGTTGGGGATCATCGCGATCAGCCCCAACCAAAACGAACGCAGCACGATGATCAGCAGCGGCGTGATAATTACAAATGCGGTAAGAAAATTTTGAAACAGATCCGCAAGCAATGTCAATTGGGCGTGGTTGAACAGATGCGTTTTACCGGTGTAGATTAATTCCGGTTGGGAGCCGAGCTTTTTCGCACCTTCCAGACTCGTCAAACTCGACCGGGACACCTCGAGTATATGTCGGGCCAGTTCGTCAAAGTCGTTTCGTTGCGTAAACGGGAACCTCAGGCTGATTCGCCATGTCTCGGTGTCGTCCTGGACGTTCAACAGATTGCTGGCTGCCATTTCGGCGCGATCACGTTTGAGAATTTTCTGATAGACCTGTCCCGCAATCACCGCCCGCAGCCTCGAACGCTTGGACTGCTGAGGTTTGGCGGGCAGAAAATTGACCAGCGAATACGTCACGCCCACTTCCGGTAATCGTTCAAGCTGCAATTGCACCGCGCGCACCATGTCCACCCGGTCCGAGAAATTTTCGGCCCCCACTTCATCAAACGAGATCAGCAGTTCCGTTTGATCCATTGGCCCCAATCGGTCTTCCAGGGCACTGATCGACCGAAAGATTTCCGAATCTGGCCGGAACAGATTCTCAACTTCGACGTTGGCCTTCAGTTTTGTCAGGCCAATGGCGCCCAGCACGATCAAAGCCACCCCACAGAAATTGACAAAGATCCGCCGCCTGGCAACGACCTCCAATAGCCTTCCCCAAAACGATGTGTCATCCTCACGAGCCGCCAGTTTATGCAACCCCGGTTGTCCCAATCGCACCAGCAGCCATGGCACGATCACCAACTGGAACAGCAGCGCCACCATCACACCGGCGGCACAAAACCAACCAAATCCCCGAATCGCTGGGAAGCTGCTGCGTCCCAGCGACAGCATTCCAACGGCCGTCGTGAGCGTGGAAAAGGTGCATGGCTTCCAACCAATTTCCAACAACCCGCGTAGATCACCGATCCGGTCAAGACTGTAACGGGTCAAGTGAATGCTGCCCGAGGTGGTCAACACAAAAACCAGTGCCGGGATGATCGACATCAGACCACCAAACTTCATGCCGCAGGCGGGAACCAGCGCGACGCTGACCGCTGCCGCCCCCAGAGCAGTAACGAACACGATCGCCGTCAAGCTGAAGTTTCGCAAACAAAACAAAGAAACCAGCGTCGCAAAAATCGCCGACGGCAGCATGAAGTAGCGAAACGAGTTTTTGAGCTGAGTATCAACAAACGTCCCGATGTAGGGGTACCCTCCGATCGAAACACTGTCGCGCGGGAGTTCGGGAGTCGCATCGATCGCTGCCCAGACAACATCCATCGACAGGCGGCGGTTTAATGTTCCATGCGGGGACAGTTCGATCAACGAACAGGTCAACTCCGGATGAGTGCTGCCGAAGAAAACGCCTTCCATTCGACGGGCAATTTCGGGTTGCGAGATATTTAATGTACGGACTAACCGGCGGGCGACGTAGGCTCCATTGGTGACCGACTGGATCAGGTTATCCGGATCCTTCAACTTCAGCTGATCGGCAAATGTCAGCAATCGCCTGTCCGACACCGTACACCCATCCCACGTAACGACCAAAAAATCGTCGGCTCCGAATTTGCTCTGGAAAAAGTTGTACTGCTGGCGAGCTTCCGACTGGTCCGGCAGCCACTGTAAAACGTCTTCGGTGTTGGATTCGATGCGCGAAAATCCGTACCCGCAAAACAGAATGCAGATTGCGGCAAAGATCAGGCCAACCACGTCAATTCGTTTCACAATCCACTCGCTGAAAATGAACGGGCCTGAGGCGATTGGCAGTTGAAAGCTTACCGCTGGCGATGCTGCCAGCTTCGCTCAGACGCTGGCAGCGTCGCCAACGGATGGTAAATTCTTAACTGCCAGTCGCCTTAAAACAGGGAATCCTGATCATTTTATCGGTTTTTCAGGCACCATGCCGTATTGCGAATGGTCGATTTGCCGAAATAGCGCTAGGACGATGACCTCGCGACCGCTGTTGCAATATCCTTCGCCAACGTTGCAACCGTTGGCATCCGCATCACCGAATAGTGACTGCCGTCGAGTTCACGTTCGACAATCGGGTGCGGGTTGAGCGCTTGCCAGGCTTCCCGCCGCGCTTGCGTGTTCGTTGCAGGTTCCGTTGGCCACCAGAGATGCATGGGGGCCTTTAGTTCTTCGCCTGTAAATTGGGTCAACAGATTGCAATGCGTCTTGAACCGGTCTGCGAAACGACACAGCGCTTCGACTTGCGGGCTTGCATGATCAATATAGCCACGCGATTGCAGGAACTCCAACCATTGATCAAAACTCACCTTGTCCGACGCCCGACTCATGGTCACCATGGAACGCACGTCTTCTTCGGTCTTCCCGATCGTGTATTTGTTGAAGAGGCCCAGTGCCTGGAACTGTTGCGATAACTGGGTTAACCTCACCGCCAGCTCATGCCGGATCGACGCTTCGTCGTTAACCCAGCGCAGATCGCTGTCAATCATTCCCAAAAAACTGATGTCGCGCTGCTGGTCCATGAGGTGATTTGCTATTGCGGTGGCTACAAATCCTCCAAATGAAAACCCAAGAATTCTGATCGGTCCTTCGGCTTGGACGTGGTTTATCAGCTGTGCATATTCAAATGCCATCTCATCGATCGAGTCGAATTCGTTTTTTTCTCCTGCGATCAGACGCGACTGAATCCCCACCGCCGAAACCGCAGGTGGAAGGTTGCGCACCAGTTTACGGTAGACGCCCACATCACCGCCCGACGGGTGGATGCAGAATATTGGCTGTTCAACCCCGATATCAGAGGCCGTGCCGCGAAACGGAACAAGGTGAGTGGCGGCTCGTTTTTGCTGCAAAGATTCATGCTTTGCAAAACACAGTTGGTTCATCTTGATTGAGTTGTAGAGGGAATTCTGTCGTACCTGAAATGGCGTACGAGGGCGAAAGTTTTAACCTGGCGACATCCCGGATCAGCCAGAAAAAAGTGGCCGTACCCAAAAAACAGGTACAGAAACCATACTTCGAAAAAGATGAAGCCTGGCCGAATTCACCACGTGTTTTCAAGTTTTAGGCACCTTCCTTTGACAGATGCGACAATCGCTCCCCAATCGCGGTCCTGCGGAGGACTACAGGCCACAAATCTTTGGTCACACCGATACGAGGGCGACGGTGCCAGGGGCCAGACAGTGGCAGCCATGGGGTAAAGTCAGCTTTTTTTGTCATCATGGGTGCTCCAACGTAGCTAGTGTCGCCAGACGGTGGAGCATCAGAGAGAACGACACCAAAACAAAAACACTTCGGCCACGCAAAAACCAGCGGCATCCACGCTCTGGCGAGCGTAGCCACGTTTCAGAGAACGACGCGCTCCGCCGGTCGTCATCACCGATGCATCAACGTAGCTAACGTCGCCAGACGGTGGAGCACCAGAGAGAACGACACCAAACAAAAACACTTCGGCCGCGCGAAAACCAGCGGCCTCCACGCTCTGGCGAGCGTAGCCACGTTTCAGAAAACGACGCGCTCCACCGGGGGCGTCATCACCGATGCTCCAACGTAGCTACCGTCGCCAGACGGTGGAGCACCAGAGAGAAAGACACCAAAACAAAAACACTTCGGCCACGCGAAAACCAGCAGCCTCCACGCTCTGGCGAGCGTAGCCACGTTTCAGAGAACGACACCAAACAAAAACACTTCGGCCGCGCGAAAACCAGCGGCCTCCACG
>CALCJM010000053.1 GCA_937967505.1 uncultured Pirellulaceae bacterium
AGATCCGGGAGTTGTTCGATGTCAACGAGTATTGTGAAGGAACAGTTGGCGGCTGCCGTTAAGGATCACCGTTAGGAATCACCGTCAGGAATCTCAAAAGTGGGCGGCTATCTGGTTTGCCAAATGATGTAAATTCCATAATTGGGAAGTTGAGCCGCATCGCGCATTGACCGCAGAAGACGTCATTGAGTTTTTGCAATCAAAAGTCAAGCAACGTTACCCGGCTTGGAAGCGCCTGAAAATTGTGGAAGGTCGGGTCGGATTCCGTCAAAAGCATCCGGTCGCCAATTTCTCCGATCTACATTTTAGACGCTTGGTAGTTGGAAGCTTACCGTTGGCGATGCTGCCAGCTTCGCTCCGACGCTGGCAGCGTCGCCAACGGGTGGTAAATTCCTAACTACTGGTCGCCTTAAGATCCGAACTTTCAAAACACTTCGCAGTCGCGTCTCACCCGATGTGCGCGCCGGTAACGAGACAACAAGCAAAATAGCAAGCAGTTGGCCACGCAAACCGAACTTCGGCACGCAGGAAGCAACTCAGCAGAGAGAGAAACCCTTCACCAAACGGAGATCGCAAGTTGCCTCGACTGACCTTGGGGTGTCATCGTATCGGTGAGATCCAACCCAATCCCTAACCTCACGATCAGCGCGAGGCGAGGCGACCACTGGGGCCTCGTCGCTACGGGCTTCTTGAACAGATAGTTTGAGCATCGGCTTGTCCAATCAATGGCAAGCCCTGCTTGTTCACTCAATAAGAAATCACATTGAAGCCGAACTCCGCCTCAATGCGGTGTCAAACTCCAATTTGCGGTCTGCCAGTTCAGGCGGCCCGCGCCGGACGCTTCGAAGCGATGGAGCGGTAGAGGTCGTGATAGATTTGCGTTTGTTTGACTTTTTCGAACTCGTTTCGAACCATTGCCAATGCCGATTTGCCCATCCGGACGCGGAAGGACTCAAGATCGCAAAGCCCCGAGATCTTTTTTGCCAACAGTTGCTCGTCTCCCAAGGTCACGATACAGCCAGTTTCGCCATCGCGCACGTATTCAGGTATTCCGCCAGCATCAAAGGCGATCACGGGGACACCGCAAGCCATCGCCTCGAGCCCAACTTGCGGCTGATTGTCCTCGCGCGAGGGTACGACCACCAGATCGGCCGCACTGTACGCCAGTCGCTGGCGATCAGGGGAATCGATGAATCCCAGATGATGAAAGCGCGGCAACTTCGGATCGTCGGGAGTTTCCCCACTGCCAAAGACCAGACACTCGACATTTCGGTCTGTCTTGAGGTTGCCTAGCGCGGTCAGAAGATGCTGGAATCCTTTGCGTTTGTTGTTCAGATCTTCCGCGCCAAACCCGACCAACACCGCATCGCTGTCGATCCCCAACTCCAGCCGCGCCTGCCGTCGATCGACCGGATAAAATTTCTCCAGGTCAAACCCGTAATTGATTTGGGTAAAGGTCGTGCTTTCCGGCCACACCGGGCTTTCTTTTGCCAGATCCAACAGCCATTGGCTGGGTGCGGTGACGTGCACCTCACGGTTGGCAAGCGCGTCTCGTTTGGCGTTGATCGAATCGACCGACACATCACGCGGCCCCGGTGCGATCACTTGGGGGCAGTTGCCGCACCCTGTTTTGAATCGCTCGCAGCCACCCGAGTAATGACAACCGCCGGTAAACGGATTCATGTCGTGCAGTGACCAGACGATCGGAACGTGAGAGGGAATTGAACCAAAAAAACTGGGGTAGTCGGCAAAAAACGAAATCCAGTGCATGTGAACCACGTCCACATTGGTCGCACCGGCAGGCAGAGCGCCGGGTGTTGGCAGCCGCGCCATGGAAAATGTCTCCAGCGTACTTTCCCGGTTTTGCAAATGCGTGTCGAACAGCCGGTAGATTACCTTCTGTTGTGCGCGTTGTTTCTTTTTGCCCAATAGAGCCTGCAGGAATGTTTTTTCGGGCGGCGTTAGTTCGACCCGTTCAACGGCCGGGCCGTGTGTGCCGTTGCGCTGATCGCGAAACCAGTAGTACCGACTGTCAACATTTTGTTGAAGCAGTTCAGCGTGGGTGCGCAACGCTGCCGTGGCGGCACCGCCGTAGGGGAACGTATTGAAGTGGCTGACGGAAAGCTTGGACATGGTCGTTCCGGAAGATGGATTTTTTGAGGCTTGAGATTTCTGCACACGTTGTCAGCCAATGCGATTGAGAGTCTGCGCGTTTAAGAGTCCGTCCGGTTGAACAGCTCTCCCCGTCGTGCGGCCCGTGTTCCTTCAGGAGAATTGCTTGGCCGGAGCGGCTGACCAGGTTACGCCACGCGTTTGGTCGGAACGGGCAAGCCTGCTCCCGTGTCAGTTTGGTCAAATTGTTTTTTGGCCAAAAACATATTCTCCAGCATTGCGCGACGCCCTTTGCGGACAAACCAGACGCGCAACATGCGGCTGGCAGTCTCGATTTTTTCCTTCAAGGGATTCCATGCGACGGATTTAAGTTCCTGTTCGGTCAATGGTGTCAGACATTCATCGATGAACTGATCCTTCTCCTGCATAAACCCATGTAGCAATACCTTGTCAGGATCCGATAAATCGCGTCGTACGCGTGTGTGAGTGGAAAATGAAATCTGCTTACTGCTCATCGCCCGGGATTTGGCCTGAGCGTACTGGAAAACTGCCATGTCAAAGACGCCAGTGCGGGCTTCGGGGGGCATCTGGGTCGCAAAATCCATCGCGTAACAAGCACCGCCATTAATGTGGGGCTCAAGCAACAGTTTTTTCGATTTGAACAGGCGCGTCTTGTAGACCTCGGGAACGTAGCATCCCATCATGATCGGCAACTGGTCAAAACTGTACCACTGGTTCGAAAGGCGATCGATCCAGTCAGCTTTGATGGGAGCCATGTCAGACTCCAGCCACAAGCTGAACCCGTCATTGCCGGGATAATTTGTGCTGATGTATTCCATGCAGTCCCAGAACATTGCCCCGGGACCTTCAGGGTACCCAAAAATTTGGGTGGGGCACTGAAACGAAATCGTTTTGCCCAGCCCCTCACAGGCGGCAGCCAGTTCGGCACTTGGCGCGGTCCGAGGGCTGGCAGCCAATAAATAGTGGACTTCCACCTCGGGTTTGGGGAAAGATGCGATCTTCTTCAGAATCTTCAGGTAGCGATCGACCTCTTCCTGGCAAAAATACGGAAGAATGATGATGTGATTTTTGTTAGCCATCGTGGCTTTCCCCGTTGTGCCTGTAGTGTGGTTTGTTTTGGGCCGCATCCCTGCGAACGATTGCATGTATCCCCCGGTCCTGTGACCGAGGCCGCACTGCAACCGGGCGTTTTTACCTGATTTTGCCCGCCCCGGTCAATCCCGAACGGCTGTGTCTTCAGATCGTCAAATCATT
This sequence comes from uncultured Pirellulaceae bacterium, assembly GCA_937967505.1. GTDB lineage: Bacteria > Planctomycetota > Planctomycetia > Pirellulales > Pirellulaceae > Mariniblastus. Next base: position 3,388 of record CALCJM010000053.1, read on the forward strand.
GAATCATTAAAAACCGTGCTCAGATTCGGCGATGCGCTGAAAGACCCCATAGAACTGCACAGCCGTGGTCCGGCCGCACTGCAATTGACTTGATTCCCCAAATTGACATACGATATCAGTCGCCGGGGAAGGTTCGACACAGGATGTGAGCGAGCAAATAATGCCTCCCCCAATTTCGATCACGCCACTGGCAGGTTTGGTGAGTTGTCCCGATTTTTTCTCATTGATCAGTCTCTGATTAACAACGGAGGACACCACTACGATTACTCGACGTGCATCGTCGCTGCCGCCAGAGAACTGGGGTTTGAGACCTTGATTGCGGCCAACCGAAAGGCACCGACCGATCTCACAATTGCCGGAATTCGGGTGATCCCGGCCTTCAGCGAAACCGTTTATCAAAAGGATAGCTGTCTGGCCGGACTGCGTCATCTCAAACGTGCACGGCAAAACACCATCGCTACTGACGCCACCGGCTGGCAGCGCACCAAAGCTGCGTTTGCGATGCACCGTTTCCACCGCCGCCGGTCCCGTCTGGTGAAAAAATACGCGACCGATTTTCAGAATTTTTTTGATCGCCACCCGGTTGTTGAGGACGACCATGTTTTTTTGACTACCGTTTCCGAACTGGAGTTGATGGGGCTGGCCAAATTCCTGCACTCCAACCCGCTGTCGGTGTTGGCCACATGGCATTTACAGTTCCATTTTAATGTCTTCGAAGGGCGGTCACCCGAGTACGATTCACAGAAAACAACCGAGCAGCTTGCCCGTACTTCATTTCAGACATCGTTGGCCGAACTGACATGTCATCGGATGTTTTTTTACACGACATCCCGGCCTCTGGCCGAGCAATACAATCGCCTGAAGGTCGGCGAATTTACGCCACTGCCCTATCCGGTGGCACCCGAGTTTGCTCAGGGAGTGGAGCAAAAATCACAATTGGACTCACAATTGAAATCGCCGGTAGAGCTGCGCGATGTGTTTGCTGAGGAACCAAGGCCACTGCGGTTGACGTGTCCGGGGCAAATCCGCCGGGAAAAAGGTTGTGCGGACTATCTGCAACCTCTGGTGGATCAGTTGTGGGCCAGCCATCTGGCCAACGGGACGATAAAAATCGCAATCCAGCGTCCTCGGAAAAAATTTCTGCGGAAAGAAAAGATCGAATTGCAAATCCCGCAGTCGCAAATCGATACGGCTCATTGTTCCCCGCCTAATGGCTCGCCGTTTGAATATTTTTCTCATCCACTCAGCCGGTCGGAGTACATTGATTTCCTGAAATCCGCCGACTGTGGGCTGTTGATGTATGACAGTCGAGCGTATTACAGTCGCCGGGCCGGGGTGTTGGGCGAGATGCTGGCATGTGGAAAACCCTTGATTGTTCCGGCGGGGAGTTGGCTGGCGACACAGATCGCTGAACCCGTGTTTCAGCATGTTGACGCAATCGCTCATGCATCTTCAGCATCTGCGCGTCGCCTAGAGATAGATGAACTGGAATGGAGCATGGAGAACGCGCCGTCCAGCGGCGGCGTGATCTCGTTCGACGGACATAAACACCCGTTTTCATTTTCGCTTAATCGGCGATTGAAAGAGCACCTGCTGAAGATTGATTTTCAGTGGAAATGGCCAACGGTGGCAGGAACCTATTGTCGGATTTGTGTGCGACAGAGCGATGGGACCGGTGCTGTGGTTGCCGAAAATGTTCAGACCATTGGACACCGCGCGGGCGAGCAGTCGCCAACCGCCCTGTTTCGTGCCGCGCCTTGTGCTCAGACGATCGACATCACGCTGAGCAATGCGTTTGGGGATTCGACCGCCATGATCAAGCACTTGTCGGCGACAATGTTGGGGCCGGCAGCCACCGCAACACCGCACCATCCCCATGTCCATGTCCACGATGCGTCGCTTCCCGGTAAAGCGGGAATCCTACCAACTGGCGAATCGGTCAACGGCAGCCTGCAGAAGTCAAAACGAGGCCAGGCGACCACGACAATGCTGCCGGCAGGCAATCGTCGTCAACCGCTTTCGGTTGATTCTGAAACCGCCCTTGGTAGAGTAGGGATTGTTGTGGCAGATCACAGCCAACTGGCCGATGCGGTCAGGGAGATGGTCGATCATTTTGACCATTACCGTGACTCGGCGCGGCAATTTTCCAAGCAGTGGTTTGCCATGCATCACCCCAAACGCACCATCGCGCACTTAATTGGTGCCAGCGACCGCAGCGGTTAGTTTTTCCCTGCCACGACTGTCATTTATCCTTCTTTGTCAAGAACCCCCTTTCGGTCAGTTTAATCATGAAAGTGCTTGTCGTCGGTGGCGCGGGATACATTGGATCGCACATGGTCCGGCAGCTTGACGCGCGCGGCCATGAAGTGGTGGTACTGGACAACCTGTCGACGGGATTCCGCGAGGCAGTGACTGCCGGGCGGTTGGTCGTGGGGGAAATGTCAGACCGCAGTCTGGTGAAAGACATTCTCCGTAGTCATCAAATTGACACGGTCATGCATTTCGCCGCCTGTGCGCTGGTTGGAGAATCCGTGGTGGATCCGGCGAAATACTATCAGAACAATGTGCAGGCCACGATTGATTTACTGGAATCCATGCGAGCCACCAATGTCAGGCGAATGGTATTTTCCAGTACTTGTGCGACCTACGGGGTTCCGACCACCGTACCGATCTCGGAATCGACGCCCCAGCAACCGGTCAATCCATATGGATTCACAAAATTGGTCATCGAAAAAGCGTTGGAGGATTATGCGCACGCCTATGACTTTGGGTACGCTGCCTTGCGTTACTTTAATGCCGCCGGTGCGTCGGCAGATGGCAGAATCGGCGAGGACCATGATCCAGAATCGCATTTGATTCCGATCGTGCTGCAGGTTGCCCTCGGGCAGCGTGAGCATGTAACCATTTTTGGCGATGACTGGGACACGCCCGACGGCACCTGTGTGCGTGACTATATTCATGTCGATGATTTGGGGACCGCTCATTTAGCCGCCGCCAGCCGGCTGGAACCGGGGAAAGCACTTGAGGTCAATCTTGGTACCGGACGAGGGTTTAGTGTCAGGCAAATTATTGAAACCTGTCGGGAAGTTACCGGGCATCCAATCCCTGCGGTTACCGGAGAACGCAGACCGGGTGACCCGCCCGAACTGGTCGCTGATCCAACACTGGCCAGGGAATTATTGGGGTGGGTGCCCGTGCATCGCAATCCCCGGTCAATTATTGAAACGGCATGGAAGTGGCACCAAGCCAATCCATCAGGGTATCAGAAGATTAATGCCACGTCCGGGGAGCAATCCTGAGTTCTGGCGACAGATCCGGGATTTATCCTGACACTTCTGCTCTGTCGGCAGGTTAAAGTAGGGGGTGGAGTGTTCCGACGATGATGATTTTCACAGCAACCGAACCTACGGGGGCCGCCAACGCGCAAGGTCGTTGTAGCTTGGTTTGCTTGTTTCCACCATGATCGGGTTTTTGCAATTCGAAGGCAGTGAGGTTGTTAACTATGCGGTTAGTCTTACGGGCAAAATTTCTGGTGCTTGGCATCGCAGTTCTACTGACGCCTGCTTCTTTTGCGGGTTGTTCCAGTGCCCAACAACCGGCAACGGCTCAACTGCCGGATAATCGGGCAGAATCATCACGCACCGGCACCAGTAAGACTTCTTTGGCTCCCGCGACAGGCGATGGCATGACTGATTCAGATTCGAACAAAACGTCCCGTCCCGCATCCGGCAACGCGTTACAGACAGCTACCTTCGGTGCGGGCTGTTTCTGGTGCGTCGAAGCAGTATTCCAACGTCTTGAGGGGGTCGAAAAAGTTGCCTCGGGATATATGGGTGGGCAGGTGGATAACCCGACCTATGATCAGGTGTGTGCCGGCACAACAGGGCATGCCGAGGTAATCCAGGTTACTTATGATGAATCCAAATTGTCTTTTGCTACCCTGTTGGAGGTGTTTTGGAAGACACACGATCCTACCACGCTCAATCGGCAGGGCGCTGATGTTGGTACACAGTATCGTTCGGTGGTTTTCTACCACAGTGATGTGCAAAAAACGTTGGCTGAATCATATAAAGAAAAACTGAATGCTGCGGGGGCGTTTGCTAATCCGATCGTCACCGAAGTGACCCAGGCCAGCAAATTCTATTTGGCAGAGGCGTATCATCAAAATTTTTGGGACGAAAAAGGCAGCGGCAGTCGCTACTGCCAGGCGCTAATCCCTCCCAAACTGGAGAAATTGAAAAAGGTGTTCGCCGACAAACTGAAAAAGTAGCGGCGCGCGTTGAAAACTCCCCTCCCAAACAGGTGAAAGTGCGCGGCGATTTTCTGTGTTAGTCGCCCGATAACCAGATCCCTCCCTATAGTGTCGGGCGCTTCGGGAGTGTAAAGTATTATTTTGGCAAACCGGATCTGGAAGTGCTTGCTCAGCTGGTGCTGGTCGCGGTCTTCAAAACCGTTGGGTCGTATGGAAATCATGTGATCGGTGGGTTCGATTCCCATGCACTTCCGCCATTTTTTCCCCCGGTACCGGGCACCAGAGGCGCGAGGTGTTTTGCCCGGATGAATCAGGCAGCGTGCGGGAGCGAAGAGATCTCCTGCCAATTTGAATTTTATTGGTTTCGGATACAGGCTCTTGGAACAGTACGCCCGAATTCTCAACGTCCCGCTCAACGCCACCGATGAAGATATTCATCGGGCGTACCGCAAATTGGCGTCAGCACACCACCCAGATCTGGGTGGAGACAAAGATCAGTTTCAGCAGATCCAGCACGCTTACGAGCAGTTGCTGGTACTACGGAAGAGGGCTAGGCAGGACCGCCGCAAGATGGATGTGGGCAACGCCGCTTACGATCGCAACGTACAACATCAGCAAATGCATCAACAATCGCAACAACCAGCCTCGCAACAACCAGACCAGGGAAATGCCCGGCAGCCTGACGGCACGGAACGGCCGCCTGCTGGCGGCGTTGGCGCAAACGGCCAGCCAGCACCGCATCAAACAGCCACCGCAGACAAAAGCCATGTAGGCCAACGCGACACGCGCGGGGGAAGCTTTTTGACCCGGAAGCTTCCGCTACAGGATGCCACGACGCTGTTTATCCTGATCAACACGCTGGATATTTTTATGACCTACGTGCTGATGCGTTTTGGGGCCATTGAGGCCAATCCGTTCGCGAACTACTTTTTCAAAAAGTATAATTTTAATGGAATGATATTTTTTAAATTGGCAATTGTTGCGGGGGTTTGCGTCATTGCACAAGTGGTAGCAACCAAGAGCATCCGCAAAGGAAAAAACCTGCTAATGCTGGGCAGTATCCTTGTAGGGGCGGTGGTGATCTACAGTGTGATGTTGTTTGTGACCAAATTTTTATAGCGATCACCAGTGCGGTCGCCCGTACGACTACCTGTGCGATGGTCAAACCTTAACAGGTTGGCACGCGTTGCAGTTAGCGGTTTCGTCGAAGCGTCGGAGCGCCGAAGCGTTTTGACAGTGCCCACTCCTTCAATCAGGTCTTTCAATGCCACGCATCAAACCCATGGAACAGTTTTTCTCCTATGTGATCGGTCTGGCGGTTGCGGCGGCGGTTGTCGGGGCGATCATGACCACTTTTTACCTGACATCTGCACAATGGCAGATTGATCAAACGGCGAATCTATCCGTTGCCGAATTGAAAAAAATTGTCAGGAACATTGATGTGAACGGCCTGCCGGCGGACGGGCCGGGGAAAAATCGGCTGCTGGCGGCGATCCTGCAACTGGGCAATGGGGATTCCGAGATGAAGGAGCGCGTCGCAGCGCTATCGCTTCAACAAGTTCACTTACAAAATGAAGTTGGGGCAGCAGCCAGAATCTCCTTGGAAAAACTTGGCCCCAAAGCGTTTCCGGCGCTGCGCGAGATGCTGGATTCGGATGATGGAATGACGCTAGGACGTTCGTGTTCGTCAATTTATCTGCTAGGGCCAATGGCAAGTCCGTTCGTGCCCAGATTGATCGAGATGATCGAAAGTGGGGATGAACTGAACGTTGCCGCCGGGTTGCTCGCCTTGGAAAACATGGGTGAGCACGCGCTGCCGGCGCTTGAGGCCATGGATGCGATTATTCTTAATGCGTCTTTTCAGCGGCAGATATCAATTGCGAAAATCTGTATTGGACTAAAACAAGATGCCGCACCATTGGCAGAAAAACTGGCGGAAGTCTTGCAGAAAGGGCTGCCTTCATCGGCGACGTGGGCAGGAATCGCGCTGGGGGCCATTGGGCCGGTGGAGGATGTTGATACCGTTAAACTTCTGACCGCGCGGATCACCGATCCGCGACAGGTCTACAAGGAGCGCGCTTTGCTTGGCCTGGCGCTGATGGGCGTGGAGGCTGAAGCGGCGCGCGAGCAAGTCAAGCTGGCGATGACGGATCCCAAATCTCGTGTCCGACCGCAAGCGGCCTACGCATATTCAAAAATAACCGAAGAAGCTGAATTGCCCGCCCAGGTTTTGGGATCGCTGCTGGAGAAGCAAAGTCTTCGAGTGGATGCGTTACACTTTCTGTCGAAAATGGGGCCTGCCGGTGCGGCGGCAATGGACCGGGTGGTGCCACTGCTGAAATCCGATCAGGTTCAGGAACGGGAGTCGGCCGTGATCGCGTTGGGAAGCTTCGGCCCGCAAGCAGTGGGAGCCAAAAACAGCCTGCTCGCTCTCGGTGCTGACCCCGATCCGCTTGTGCGCGAGGCTGTCAAAGTGGCGGTTGCCTCGATCGAACAACCGCAACCTGCGGTAGAACAATAGGTTGCCGACGATATGTCTGAACCTGCTTCCACCAGACGGGAATTTCTTAAAGGTCGTGCCGCCATCCGGGCGGTGGAGGGACTGTCCGAACCGGCTTCCGAATCAGCAGCGATGTTGCCGCCTCCGGCGATTCCCGCATGTGACTTAAAAAATACCGACCAGCGATTGAATGCAGGACGCCAGTCTGCCTATCTGGAGCAATATTCCAAGCCGGCGATGGCCTGCCAGTTTGAATTGCTGTTCAACATGCATCAATACCCCTCGGCAGGCAACGTGACCGGCGACGTTTTCCAGTTGCTTGATCAACTTGAGGAACAGCTGACAGTCTATCGCGCTGATAGCGAGATCAGCCAGTTGAATCTTCACGCGCATCAGGACTACGTGCGTGTTGAACAACGCCTGTATGGTTTGCTCAAACGGGCACAGGAAATTTGGCAGCTCACCAACGGAGCTTTCGACATCACAGCAGGACAGTTGTCCGCGCTGTGGGGGTTTGAACAGCGCTCCGGTTCAATCCCGACCCCAACGGCCATCCATGAAACGCTTGAAAGTGTCGGTTCCGGGAATCTGGTGTTTGACGATTCGAATCACAGCGTGCGATTTTCTACCGAGGGTGTGAAGATTAATCTTGGAGGCATTGGCAAGGGATACGCGATCGACAGAATGGCGTCGATGTTGCGGATGCATGGCATTGCGGATTTTGCAATCCATGGTGGACAAAGCAGTGTGTTGTGCGGAGGCGAGTATCTGACCAATGACCAGCACAGTGGCCATGGTTGGCCCATCGGATTAAGCCATCCCGTATTGCCGGAGGTGCGATTGGCACACTTTAATTTGAAGGACCGCGCGCTGGGCACATCGGGGTCGGGGCGACAGGGGTTTTTTCATGAGGGCAAGCGTTACGGGCACGTGATTGATCCGCGCACCGGGTGGCCCACCGACCATTTCCTTTCGACAACCGTGATCTCCCCGTCAGCGGCGCGTTCCGATGCATTGGCGACCGCGTTTTTCGTGATGGAAGAATCCTCAATTGAGCAATACTGTCAAGCCAATCCCGAGGTGTCGGCGGTTCTGATCAGTGGCGATCCGCAGGCCGGTAAAAGTGCAGTGGATTTGGTTTGGTTTAATTTGACCGACGACGATTGGCAATGCCACGTCAGATAGACTGCCAGCAGGAGCGCAGGCAAATTTGAAAATGTTCCGGAGGGAAATGATCTTGAGCTGGAACGATGAACTGGCTATATGTCGGTAACTTTCTTTAATTTCCTCCCTCGCAACGGCTGCAGAGCGTTCGTCTGTGCAGTCGCATAGAACGATGAATGACTACTGCACTTTGGCGATTGCCTCTTTATTTTTGGGTTTCTCGGGCTGTACCACGACCCGGACGACCGACACCGCCCGTACCGGTATGGAACAATTGTTGATTTCCAACGCCGTCGATCAAACGATGGGCAAAACAACGTTGCCGGATGTGTTTGGCAAAAAGGTATTTGTCGAAGAAAAGTATCTGGATGCGGTGGACAAGGGGTACATCGTTGGCAGCATGCGGCAAAAACTGCTGGCATCGGGTGCCAGTTTGATGGACGCCAAAGAAGGGTCCGACGTAACGATCGAATTGTACTCCGGGGCCGTGGGCACGGACAACGTAGAGACCTACATGGGTGTGCCCGGTCTGACGGTTCCCGGTTTACCGGTGGAGCTTCCTGAAGTGCGGTTATTTGAAAAGAAAAGCCAGTTTGGAACGGCCAAAATTGGTGTCACGGCCTACGAGACACCAACCGGAAAAATGATGTTTGACGGCGGCACCGCGCTGGCGCGTGCGGATAACTCTTGCTGGAGTGTCGTCGGTGTCGGGCCTTTCCAAGAGGGCAGTGTCAGAAATGAGGTCAATCGCAATACAGGGGCGACTGATTTTACCGCGCGGGTGTCTAACGCCGTTAGTTTCGGCAGCAAAATACGATAGACGAACCCACGATAGGTGACCGCCGGAAGTTTACTTGCTTTCCGCCGTCCCGCTCTCCTACCCAATGCCTGTCACCACCGTCGTTCTTTCCACGCGCGGTGGTATTCCACAATTGTCGTGTCAGTTCTGCGGCCTCCCACATGCAATCGTGCAGGGCGGCCCCCATTCTTTGGTTCGGATGCTGCTGCTTTTCGCGGCAGTGCCCACCGACCACACTCAAGCCGCTAGCTGGCCGAATGTTAAACTGCGCGGTGTGGAGCTAATTTTCGGATTAATTCGACTTTAACGAAAGAGTTGACCCTTTGGGTTCCGAAAACAATTCCAACAGCGGTACTGTGCCAACGCGCGGTACCTTTATTCGCATTTGAACAGGATGATCGAAATGTTTTTTCCCCCGAAACTCAAAACGATCTTTTCAGCCATGTTGGCGATGGTCACCATCGCGGCGGCAACGGATTGCTTTGCCCAGACGGCTGAATTTGAAAAACGAGCCGCCGCCATGCGTCGCGCCCGTGCTCGTGGCCAACAGGCTCAACAAACCATCCGGCAAACTGCTTACACGCAGTTGGACGACACCAATTCAGGTTACGAGACGCTAGAGCCACCAACGCCCGTTGCGCGCGTTGCCCGTGCCCCACGTCGTACCAGCCATTCAGGTGCACGGACAGCAACCATCCGGAATGCAAAATCTGGTGCGCGTCGCAAGGTCACCACCAGCAATGCTGCTCTTCGACTGCCCATTTCCACCGGGCGCGTTACCAACAGCGGCGGTTACGTCCCTGCCCACCTCCGTACGGCTCAGCTGATCAGTGATGGAGCCATCATCGATGGAGGCGCTCCTGTCGTCGGCGGCAGCGTCATCGATGGTGGGATCATTGACAGTTACCCATCTGCACCGTTGGCTGGTTCGGTCGTCTCCGAGGGATACGGATCTGAAGTGATCATCGATCAAGGCATTCCCGTTGGCGGCAACATCGTCGGCGATTGCGGATGCGACAGCGGCTGTGATGCTTGTGGAGTTTCTGGAGCCTACTTCGAAGACGGTTGTTGCGGGCGCGGCGGATGTCCCGCAGGGCCATGTTGGCTGGGGAATCTTGGCAAAGCGTTACGCACGGGGGAATACTTCGGCGGTGCGGTTGCGTTTCAGTCGCCTCTGTTTACTGAACAGGGACAGGATTTACCCACCGATGCCAATCAGCTGGCCAGTGATTCCAGCTTTGGATTCTACAGCGGGTTTAACCTTGGCATTCCACTTTGCCGCCTGTCCTGTGGACTGCTTTCGGGGCAATTTGGTGTGCGCAGCGTTTCGACCAATTTCAATGGCAACGAATTTACACCGGACGATCGCCGTCAGATCTTTGTCACGACAGGACTTTATCGGCGCGTCGATTATGGTTTGCAGTTTGGCGTGGTGGCCGATATCCTTCACGAAGAGTGGTTCACCGAAACAGATCTGGTTCAAGTCCGGGCTGACATTGGCTGGGTTTATCCCGCCGGCCATACCCTTGGCTTTCGCTATGCCACTGGAGTTCAGGACGAAATCACCGACGGCGAGTTCAACGGGCGTGAATTTCAGAATTTTTTCCAGACCACTGATGACAACTACCGAGTCTACTACCGCCATGCTGCTGCCTGGGGTGGATGGGGAGAGGGATTTGTTGGCTGGGCCGAATCTGATCAAACCGTGATCGGCGTCGATGTTGACCTGCCCGTTACCGATCGCGTTGCCTTTCAGTCCGGATTTACAGCCTACTTGAACGACGATGTCGTGCCGGTCAATAGTAATTTTCAGGGGGGTAACCTGAATGAGGGGTGGAACCTGTATGTGGGAGTAACTTTCCGCCCTCGCGGTCGATCGTGGTACAAATCATATGATCGCCCATTGTTCGCGGTGGCCGACAACGGTTCGATGATCGTGCGGCGGCAGTCTCCGGAGTTAAGCCAGTAGATCGATTGGGAGCGGCGAACGTCCCTGAATTTGTACAACCTTACAAACGTAACGGCCAACCCGGAAATGGGTTGGCCTTTTGCGTGTTGAGTTACGTTTCAGGTTGACAGGCGCTGGCCTGCCAACGATATTCTTGGGCGCTTCGGCATGTTGCCCAAGCGTACCTGCCGAGTGTCATTCCTCCATTGAAAATTTCCATGCCTGCTGCCAAATACAAACGTGTTCTGTTGAAGTTATCCGGTGAGAGCTTTAGTCCTTCGGGCGAACGCGGGATCAGCATGGAAGAAGTGGTGCATATCTCCAAACAGATCTTTGAGGCTCAACAATTGGGTTGCGAGATCGCGGTTGTGATTGGCGGCGGCAATATTCTGCGGGGCAGCCAGTTCAAGGCGAAAAATGACATCGTCGAAGAGGCAACCGCACACTACATGGGCATGTTGGCCACCGTGATCAACGGGCTGGCGTTGCAGGATGCGCTGGAATCGGTCGGATGCAAGACCCGGCTGATGAGTGCGATCAAGATGGACGGCGTTTGTGAACCCTATATTCGTCGTCGCGCTGACAGGCATCTGCAAAAGGGCCGAATCGTAATTTTGGCCGCCGGAACGGGCGGGCCATTCGTCACCACCGATACCGCAGCGGCACTCCGCAGTATGGAGTTGGGTGCCAACATCCTGATGAAGGCCACACGCGTCGATGGTATTTACAGTGAAGATCCGGAGAAAAATCCACATGCCGTGATGTATTCCGATCTCAGCTTCCAGACGGCAGTCGAGAAAAACCTTCGCGTCATGGATTCCACTGCGATCTCGCACTGTATGGAACATAATATGCCGATCATGGTCTTCAATTTCCGCAAGGACGGCAACATCATCAAAGCCGTCACCGGTGAGAAGGTTGGCACATTGGTGACCAACGGCTAATCCGAGAGATCCAGCCGATACAATGCCTAAGGTAAATCGCCAGCTGCTATGCGGCCAAGTTCAACCATGATTTTGTGAATCATCGCGACTGTCCCTAAACGTAAAACAACGCTGTCTCTTGCGACGATTCATAAAATACTATTCGTTATCTGGCTTAGAGGATGGCAACTGATGAGTGAGCGCTTTTGCAACTGGAGACAGATGAGCCGGTTTCGTCCGCTGTTCTTCTTGTTTTTGCTCTTGGGACCATTTGTTATTTTGCCATTCATAATTATTTCACCCGCAATCATCACTTTTCGTGCAGCATGGTCAAAACATCCGCGATTCATATGGCGAATCGCGGCTCTGTGTACCATCGTTTTTGCTATACTGCTAACTCAACCTTTGTCACCACTGTTTTGGCGACTCGATCTGCCGATACCACCGCAGATTTCAGCTTCGGACGGAGTTTCTTGGCTGCTTGAAATGCAGCGACCTTACGTAAATGCAGCTTTGATATCACTCGCTGTCGCAATTCCATTTTGCACAGCTTCAACAATTGACACATTAATTGCCCGCTGCCGGATAACAAATTAGAGTTTGACATCGCGTTGAGGCAGAGCTTGGCTTCAATGCGCTGCTTCGTTGGGTGAACAAGAAGGACTTGCCATTGATCGGACAAGCCGATGCTCAAACTATCTGTTCAAGGAACCCGTAGCGGCGATGCCCCGGTGGTCACCTCGCCTCGCGCTGATCGTGAGGTTAGGGATTGGGTTCGATGGTGCCAATGCGATGACAATCCAAGGTCGGTCGAGGCAACTTCCGATTTACGCTTGGTGAAAGAGGCTCCGTTGTGCCGGGCCGTTTCCTGTGTGCTGGAGTTCTGTTTGTACGGGCGACTTCGTGCCATTTCACTTGTCATCTTATCGCCAGCGTGTGCGCTTGGCGCGACAGGGCCAGCACGTGTTTTTGAAAGTTTGGATTTTAGGTGATTGCCAGTTGAGAGTTTACTGTTGGCGATGCCACCAGCGTCGGCAACGCGTGGAAAACTCCTAACTGCCAGTCGCCTTAAGCACTTTGACATTCCCATGGTGGCCGCGTTTGGGAATAGATCACCGCCAGATGACGCGCTGTCGCTCGTTGGTGATGCACAACAACTCCAGCCCACCACCGCAATCACGGCAAGCTGGAATCGGCTTCTTGATTAACCGGATCAACCATCGTCTTGCCCAATTGGTAAAGCCATCCTTTGTAAATCCACACCGGCCAACGAACATCAGCCAGTTACACTTTGCAGTTGGGGCTCATGTAGCCGTAGTCGCAGATCTTTGGGAAAACCAACGGTAAGGGTATGCTGAAATAAAGATCGCACGAATTACTACCCGGTGGCCCAGTGCCTCTCGTACTTCACTTCAGCCCGAAACAACTGAGGTTCCGCTGGCGGAAGCTGCGCTGGACTTCGGTACGTTTGAGGACGAGGCGAATGCCCCAGGCGATATGCAAGTTGGTCAGGAGAAGTTGTGTGCAGCTTGCGGCAGCGCGTTGATTCTGCATAGCGCGACGTTCAAGCCTAGTTGGAGGGCGGTACTGGCCCCATCAGCCCGTCCCCTCTGGTATCGCCACCGCTGACGCAAAGCACCGCTAGGAAAAGCTAGTAATCTTCTCCTCAATCGACTACCATGTCGTTGAAACCAGTCGCGACGAGCGACAACGTTCAACGCTTGATCTCTCCGTGTGCCCTGTCAATCCGGATCCAATTGCGAAGTCGTCTCAAAGACACTCGGATAGATCGCAATTCGTTACGCAGCTACGACAGACACGGCATGAAAGGCACTAACATGTACCGATTGGCCGCAATTTTTCTTGTTTGCACCGTAGGTTGTGGCGAACCATCCTCGCCTTCGACGGTGTCAAGCGTCGAGGATCAAAAACGCGATGTGCTCGTCGCCACTGGTGGCCATCCGCGCGAAGAGACACGTCTTGCGGGAACGACAATTGGCGATATTGAGCTAAATCCAACGACTGTGCTCAATGGAAAGCTATCGCTTCTTATTCCTGGGCAATTTTCTGTCATGGACGATGAGGCACTTCGGATTAAGTATCCCAATGAACGGCGTCCAACACTCGCCTACACAAATGAATCTGGATCGGTCAACGTTGCGATCAACCATACGAAGGATCGGTTACCGAAAACCAAAATCGAAGCCTTTCACAAGCAAATGGATGGCATGTTCAGAAATCTCTATCCCTCCGCGACGTGGTTCGAAAGCGGCGTTATAGAGATAAATGGCTGTAATTGGCTGACGCTCAATCTGCGTACCCCTGCCGTCGATACGGAAATACGCAACATCATGGTCGGAACATCTGTGGAGGGGCGATTGTTGTTAGTGTCGTTCAACGTCACCAAAGAACTGGAAGATGAATGGCTCGAACCGGCCGAGGCAATTGTCAACTCTCTAAGTATTAAAATTGAGTGAACACACACAGTCGCTGCATAACCAAGAGTTGCTTGCAAGGCGCGCTTGCTTGCGGCCGAATCCGGGATGGAAAACAGTGCTCTCCCCGCCCGGTGCCTTGGACCGCTAAACTCTTTCGTCCAGATTCCATCCATCCTCAAGAACTGATTTCTTGATGATGATGGGGATTCCGTCCCGAATCACACACACAGAATTTTCCAGATCCGTGTCGCTGCGGTTTTTGCCGTTGACGATCTGGACGTTGTTGCCAATGCGACAATCAAGATCGATAATTGCTCCGTCGATAACCGTGCCCTCGCCAATCCCCAGTGGTAATTTGTCGGCCGGATCTTCCTCGTAGTCTGCGGCACCCATGATGATCGAGTTTTTGATCGTTACGTTCTTGCCCACGATCGTTCGCAAACCAATTACGCTGTTTTCGATCATGGCTCCTTCGTTAATGCGGCAACCGTCGGCGATCAGGCTGTTTTTCACCGTAGCACCGGACATTTGCGTCGGCGGCAGAAAACGCGAACGCGTGTAAATCGGATTTTCGATGGAAATCAGGTCGAATTCCGAATCGGGCGACGCGAGGTTGATGTTGGCATCGTAGAAAGAGCGGATCGTTCCAATGTCCTCCCAGTAGTCATCGAACAAATGCGTTTGCACATTGTGGGTTTTGATCGTCTTGGGAAAAACCTCTTTTCCAAAATCGGTAAAATTGGAATCGCTGAGCATATCGATCAGCAACTGTTTGTTGAAGACATAGATCCCCATGCTGGCCAGGCAGTCACGCCCTTTGCTGTCGATTCCCCGGGAAGTGATCCAGTCGGGATCGGTACGGACGGCGTCGATCTCTTCATCGGTCTGGGGTTTTTCGACGAAACCTTTGACGCGACCGGAATCTTCCAGCTGCATCACACCAAAACCACGTGCGTCAGCGCGTGAAACAGGCATGCAGGAGATGGTCACATCGGCTCCCGTGGAAATATGCGTATCGATCAGATCACCATAGTCCATCCGGTACAGTTGATCGCCCGACAGGATCACGACATAGTCGATGCCCGGCTGGTCAAAATAAACTAGGTTTTTTCGGACGGCGTCAGCGGTACCTTCGTACCAGTCACTGCCGACGGAGGTGGTTTCCTGCGCCGCCAGCAATTCGACAAACCCGCCGCTGAATTTGTCGAACGAATAACTGCTGCGGATATGGCTGTGCAGTGATACCGAAAGAAACTGGGTCAACACATAAATCTGGTTGATGCCACTATTGATACAGTTGGAAATCGGGATGTCGATCAAGCGGTATTTTCCGCCAACCGGAACGGCCGGTTTGCTGCGAATCGATGTCAAAGGAGCAAGGCGGGTTCCACGTCCACCACCTAGAATCAACGCAACTGCTTTGGGCATGGTCTACTTCATTTCTGCTAAAAAGTTTTGTGCCGGGTTACCATATTGGAGCAAACCGTCAGGAGTTTGTCGAGTGGATTCGCGGTGGTCCGGGGCAACAGAAAACTTTATCATACCGTTTCACCTGTCCACGTTTGCCAACAACCCAAACCCACGTGCCCGATTCAAACTCCAGCCAGCCTGCTGCCAATCGAACGGATGTTTTGTCGGTGCCGCAAACCTCCATCGCGGTGCCGGTTTTTCGCATGGCGTTTACTGCGTTCGCGCTGTTGTGGCTATCGTACCCACCTGTGGGCTGGGGATTTCTGGCGTGGTTGGCACTGACACCATTGACGTTGCTGGTGTTTCCTCAGTCACTGCACGCAACGCGGCCATTACGGGACACCTATTGGGCCGCGCTGCTGTTCTGGTTGGCGACCTTTTATTTCCTGCCGTACCCGCATCCTGTTTTATTCGTCGGCTGGTTTGCTTTATCGGCTTACCTGGCGGTCTACACGCCGCTGTTCATTGTGTGCGCTAGGACGCTCACCCACCGCATGGGAGTCTCGCCACTTGTTTCGATTCCGGTTGCATGGACGGGACTTGAGTGGATTCGGGTGAATTTCCTGACCGGATTCGGGATGGTGTGCCTGTCACACACGCAGTACCAGCACCCTCTTTTAATTCAGATCTCCGACCTGTTTGGTGCTTACGGCGTGACCTTTATGATCGCTGCATTTGCCGCCGGGACAGGATGTGTTTATCACGCCTGGGCGAATAATAACACGCCCTCCCCGGCTTCCGGGCGACGACTGGATTTGCAGCAGGTTGCCTTCGGACTGCTATGGAGCTTTGGCGCGATCACAATAACCGCTGGATACGGTTGGCTGGCCTTGATTCCTATCCCAACCGAGGCACGACCATCGACGCGCGTGGCTTTGATTCAAAGTGCGCTTGATACGGTTCTGACGCAGCCGACCTCCCAAGAGGCGCGTGTGGAGAAACGCGACAACGATTTCCAACACTGTATGGAGATCACGCATCGGGCACGTGAGGCAGACAGCGCAATTGACCTGGTTGTCTGGCCTGAATCGGCTTTCCCGCTTCCGGATATACTGGGCAGCAGCTCCGATCCTGACGCGCAAGCGTTCGCGGCGTCGCTGCGATCGGCGTTAGCCGCGTATTGGGATAAGGGAGTCAATGATGTAGGTCTATTTGAACGCATCCCGCTGATCGCCGGCACGACCACCCTGGACGCGCATGATGAATCGACCATCTTCAACGCGGCGATCCTGATCGATCAAACAGGAGCCGTCACCCAACGCTATTTCAAAAACCATCGTGTGATGGTGGGCGAGTACATTCCTGTGCTGGAACATTTTCCGGAGGTCATGAAGTTGCTTCCGATTGGCAGAGCCTTGACACCGGGAAACAGCAGTTGTGTGGTCAGGTCGGGAGCAATTGGAATCGCTCCCAATGTTTGCTTTGAAACAACGGTGCCCCACTTACTTCGAAACCAACTAAACAGCTTGGCTGCCGAAGGTCACGAGGTCGACGCAATGCTGAATATCACCAACGACGGCTGGTTCTTTGGCAGCAGTTGTCTTGATTTGCATTTCGCGTGCAACGTCTTCCGTGCCGTTGAGATGCGGAAACCGGCGTTGGTGTGTGCCAACACAGGTTTCAGTGCCCAAATCGCTGCCAACGGACGCGTCATTCAAAAAGGGCCACGCAGAAAATCCGCGTTTATAATTTGCGATGTCATGTCGGCACCCAACCAGAACTTATCGCTGTATCGACGCTGGGGAAATTGGGTGCCATTCGTGATGGGCTGGATTTGTGTTGCCAGCCTGATTTTCGCACGTTGGCGACGGTGACAACCGGGCGAGGGGAACGCGGATCCAAACAGCTGAGTCCTTGCTCGATTAAGGGGGGGCAACCACCTTTGATTCAGATTATTGCTTTTGAAGCACCAACGATTTAACGTTAATGAAATTGACAAAACGCGTCGGACGCGGGCGCCCCGGTTCCGCCCAGCACATAATCAGTTTGTCGCCACGTAGCTCGTAGATCCCCGCAGAATCTTTGATGCCTTCCCGGTTGGATAAAATGTCAATCTGCCGCACTTTTTTTGAATCAGAGAGTTTGAATTTCGCAATCTCCTGACGGTCACCTATCTGGATTACGAACCGGTCCTGTTCGAATATGACCTGCATGCGGCTGAGTACTTTCTTGCTGGCCTGTTGTCCTTTCTGGGAGGCGGCAAGGACTTTCCAGGTGCCCAGCAGAGGTTCGAGTTGTGGGTTAACTTTCTTCCGGGATACAGATGTTTGCGGTTCGGTTGTTACTGATACCGGCGTCCGGTCGGGCTTTACAGAAGCAATCGCCTTGGATGCTGCCGCAGTGTTGGTGGTTTCTCTGGTCGATGTTCTATTGTTTGCTGTTGCGTTGTTAATCTGGCTGCGTTCAAGTACCGGATTGATGACGCCGCTCCTAGACTGGTTAAACATCCAGTCGTATAGCATGATGTCACTGTAGGCGGCATCCCAGACGTTGTGTCCAAATCCTTCCAGCTCTGAGTAGCGCGGTGCCGCTCCCGCGCTCTCCAGTGCGTAGACCATCTCGCGCGATCGATTGACGTTCACTGCGCGATCGTCAGCACCATGCACCACCCACCATGGTGTGCGTGTCAAACGGCGAATAATGCCGGGGCTGGCATCGCCACCACCGCACAGTGGGGCCGCTGCGGCAAACACGCCAGGACGACGCGCCACCAGATCAAATGTCCCGAATCCTCCCATCGACAGTCCTGTAATGTAAATCCGGTCGGGATCGACAGGGTCAGTCAACTGAATTTCATCCAGCAGTTCAATCACCAGTCTCATCGCAGATGTGGGTTTGGGACGCATTTTCGGAGCGTCGTCCTTTTCCAGCAATGTGTCCGCCCAGAGTTGGTCGTCGGGACATTGCGGGGCAATCACGATAGCCGGAAATGCCTTCATCCCCTTATCAGAGGCAAACAGCTTCATGCCATGTTTCAGCTGTAATTGGTTGTCGCTCCCTCGTTCCCCCTTGCCATGCAAGAATAAAACCAGTGGCTTGAGTTCGTTGTCGTCCGTAGATTTCGGTACGAGCTTTCGGTACGGCAGTTGTTCACCGGTTGAACTTTCGTAGACCTCTTTGGAGAATCGTTGATCCACCAGCGCCTGTGCCTTGGTGGCTTCGGCTTTCATGCGATCTTCTTCCGCCTTGATACGGGCTTGCTCTGCCTCCAACCGGGCCAGTTCTGCCTGTTTTCGCCTGACTTCCATTTGCCGCTGTTTTTCTTCGGCCCGTCTCGTTGCCAGTTCTTCCTGTTTGCGTTTTAGTTCGGCCTGCTTCAAGTTAGCTGCGCGGGCGGCCGATTCCGCTTCTGCGGCCAAGGCAGCGATCGCAGCGGCGGCGTCATCATCGACTTGTTTCCCCGAGTCCACCGCGCTTTTTTCAAGCGCCTTGGCAACTTTCTCTAGGGTGCGTTGGAGTTCATCGATTTTGGCGTCCGTCGCCGAATCCTCCGATGCTGTTCTGCCGGATTCATCACCTTGATCGATGATACTGTTCTCCCGGGGGGCACGTGGGGTGGTCGATTGATTGGTAATCGGAGCCTTGCGTTCGATGGAGGCTGGCGTTGAAGCTGCCACACTGGAAGGCAGTTCGAGTTCGCGTAAGCGGTCTTCATTATCCGTTACGCCGGTTTGTTCAAACCTGACCGGAACTGGTTCCGAAGCCGGTTGGGCCGCCTCGTTGAAAGCCGTTTGCATGTCGGCATTATCTTCGGCGGGCACTTCAGCACTACTGGCCATGGAGACTGTCGCCGGGGTCGATGATGCGAAACCCATCTTCTGCATCGTCTGTTGGTAGGTATCGGTGACGACGTTTTTCTCGTTGAAGAATCCATCGGAATACGCACCGGCTGAGACGCCTGCGACGATGCCGGCTGCACAAATGAAAGTTTTTCGAAACATGACTCACCACTCGTTGATCGCTGGAGACGGCAACGGCCGTCAATGCCCAATCCGGATCGGCATTGTAATGTGCGACCATTCAAAGACTATTTGAAAGACAATCAGATGCGCACCTCCGCGCATCCACAGATTTTAGTATAAATGGACTCCGCTAGATCGACTGGCCAATTGCGAAAATTTCTTCGACTTCCAGTGTTTGCCGGTTGGATTCGAACAGCATTTGGATGCAGCGCTTATGAATCTTCATCTTCAGCCCCCCGACGCCGATCGCACCATAACAATGGATATTGCCGTGTTTTTCTGCCTTATCCATGACATGGATGCCTGCGATTCCCGCTGGTGGCACGCCGTTGACATCGATCGCAACCTGTAAGTTTTTGTTATTCTCCCACCCTTGCGGCAGTAACTCAGCACCGGCAGCGCCGGCCGCAAAAACGGCATGAGCGTTACAAACGGAATCGGCGGCCTGCTGTGGCGATGACGTTTCGACGGGGATCAGTTGCGCATCCGGCACTGTGATGCGAATTTGCCGGCAAACCTCTTTCGCTTTTGCCAACTTGCGGGAGCAAACATTGATGGTGGCAGATCCTGTGGTGGCCGGTCCTGCGATCAGGTGAGCGATTCGCATTCCCACCGGACCAGTGCCGGCCAATACGGTAACTTCTTTGTTGGCAAAATTGATGTGATTCATGGCAGACAGTACTGCTGCCGCTGCGGTGGTGTTGGAGCCGTTGGGATCGGCCATCAACGACACTTGCATCGGACCAAAGAAACTGGATTTGGCTTTGGCGACCAGCGTTTCGGTGACTGCCACGTTACTTCCACCAAAAAACAGCGCTGTACTTTTCAGGTCCTCCATGCCGCGCGTGAAAATTGCTCCATGAACCAACCCTTGAACATCGTCTTCCATGACGCCGCCATGCACCAACAGTTGATCGACACCGGAGTCAATCGCGACTATAGAGTCAAATGTGCTGGCTTGATTATCGGGGTCAAACTGGATCAAAATCTTTGGCTTACTCATTTTGGCTGGTCCCTGATTTACAGTGTTTTCTGCGCTGGGTTGACACAAAAAAGGCTCGCGTCAGATTTGGACACGAGCCTTTTGTACTTCGGTGTTTCGGATGTCGCATGAGGCGACCGAAGTTCTTCGGTCACGATGAACGCAAACAACCGGACCGGGGAAAAACTAGAATCCACGGAATGGGTGGACTTCGTCCTTCTTGGCAATCATTTCGGCAGCAGTCGGGCTGGCCTTCATTGCGTTTTCGATCGCCATTTTGGTAGCGTTGTAGTTGTAATCGTAGATTTTTTTGTCGTCGGCAGCTTCCGGGTGAATGAACACGCCACACACGCAAACCAGATCTTCTGCCTGGTCTTGCGGAATGACGCCAGAATCAACACTGTCTGCAACCGCTTTGGCAACCGCAGCTTGTGCAGGGCCAAACATCTGAACCGCCTGCTTCATGCCTTTGATGGTAACTTTGGTCACCATCACAGTTGAAGGCTTGACCGCAACGTTGGGAGTGATAACGGCCAGCAGATTTGAGTGACCTTCAGACTGGGTTGAAAGAGCGTTTGCAAACGCAACGCCAACAGGACCCGTTTTGCTTCCGATCATCAAGTCGATGTGAGCAATTTCGTTGCCATCACCATCAAGTGCTTCACCAATAAACATCGACATAAAAACTCTCCTAAGAATTCGTTTTTGACAAAAGATTTTCACCGACGTTGTTGCCGGCGAACATTTGGATGCGATACTCTTCATCCGTTTTGTGTGTATATTTTTTTAGGCTGGTCGAACCTAAGGTCCGACAATCTTCCCAAACCAGATCCACAAGTTAGCAAACTCAATGAGCGATGCCAACCGGTCAAACATTGATTTTCATGCCAAAGACAAGCGAATCGTCGTGGTGGGGGCCAGTGGTAGGGCTTTGGCTGCATCTTGTCTGCGAGCCCGTAGACCGGTATCTGTTATCGATCTGTTCGCGGATATTGACACGATTGAAATTTGCCAACGATCCAATCGCTACCTTTCGCCGGATCATGCGGCAAATTTTGTCGAAGGTTGTGAGACAATGGCTCAGATCGTCGCGCGGGTTGCGGCGTTACTGGAAGATGCGGCATTTCAGATGCGGTATGGTGATCCACTGTTTCTGGTCGCGGGAGGCCTGGAAAACTGGCTGCGACAGTTCCGCCATCGGCACGCGATGCGGGCCGGGTTAAACACCAGAGCGTATGCCGAAACAGGGAGTTTCCGGGCGGTTGAAAGGTTCTGCCGAGTGCATGGGATTTGTTTCCCAAACAGCTCAACACGGCGACATGCGACGAATCATTGGGGACAAACGATTGTCAAAACGGATTTCTCCAGCGGCGGATCAGGGGTTGGCCCGGCACGCGTTAACGACCCGCTGGAGACCGGCCAGTACTTTCAACAGTACGTTCATGGTCAACCGATCAGCGGCTGCTATGTCGGTGTCGCTGGAGGTGCGGCCAACGCCCAGATGTCGGTTGACCTAGTTGGGATTTGCCAGCCTGTACCATCGCATCCTAAAACAGGGCAGGGAAACCCGACGGAACAACTTGCATTCCGGTATTCAGGTTCGGTTGGTCCAATCGCTACCGATCGATTACCGATCGCCGTTGTTAAAGAATTCAGACGCGCCGGCCAATTGGCGGCTGAATATTTCCATTTAACAGGAGTGTTTGGCATCGACTTTATTTTGCAACGTGATTGCTTGTGGTTGCTGGAGATCAACCCGCGCGTGACAGCATCGGTAGAAGTTTTGGAGGATGCCGCCCAGTTTTCAATCCCCGGATTCTCGGTTGCTCAATTGCACCTGAACGCGCTGCAAGGAAACATTGGAAGGCTTCCTTTCAATGAGTCGCAAGAGGACACTGCACGGACAATCGGCGGTAACGTCGATCGTTGGTTCGCCAAACAAATTGTCTATCGGCGTTCGGACGCTGCGACAGAAGTTCTGCAAATTACTCAACCCCATCTGGATGCGTTAGCCAAATTGTACCCTAACCGGAGCAAAGCGCAATCGACAACGCACTTTCCCGCCACCACGACGATTTCCGACATCCCGCGCTGCAAAACCGACATTTGTGCGGGGCAGCCGATCTTGACGGTTCACGTCTCGGGCCACTCACAAACGGATGTTGGTTTAGCACTAGAATCGGCAGTCAAGCAAATTGGGGAAGTTTTCGCCGAACCGTTGTCATCCTGAAGTTTGTGTGTAGAGCAAGCTGGCGGTTTTGCTTGGTAGTCGCGATGCCGCTCTATCGGGCAGATTCCGTGCGGATCGAACAAGTCGGGGATTGGAGGAATAAAGAAAAACGCCCGACAGATGTTGCTGCCGGGCGTATGAATTGATGTAACCAGATGAACGTTTGGGCGTTCTGATCTTCGGAAGAAGATGAAATGAAATTTAGGCGGGAAGGAGATTTTCTGGTTCAGACGCCGATTAAATATTCGTCATTGGATGCATCAAAAATGTGGCACAGTTGTCTCGTAACCGGCCACTTCGAATAGTAAAATTATAGTTGAAACGAGGTGACTTTACGCGTCGATTTATATATTTGGGGCAATCCCGGACAGATCGGTCCGAATGTCGGAGAAAAAACGGAGCAAATTGTGCGGGAAATGGGACGCCTTTTTGTAAAATTGCCAGTTGAAAGCAGCTGTATTTTTAGGGCTGATGCATTTATCAGACCCGTCATCGAGACACTTTGAAGAGATAAAAGCTGCATGAGCCAACCTGCATTTTCCGGGTTTTCGGTCGCACTGTTTGAGTTCTATGAAGAACTGTTGTGCAACAACAATCGCGACTGGTTTGCTGAAAACAAACCTCGTTATTTGACTGATGTCGTTGATCCGGCGCTAGCGTTCATATCCGCCATGGAGCGACCGCTGAGAAAAATCAGTCCTTACTTTGTGGCCGTCCCCAAACGTAGCGGTGGATCCATGCTGCGAATTTATCGGGACACACGTTTCTCGAAAAACAAGACTCCCTACAAGACGAACCTCGGCATTCATTTCCGGCATGAATCCGGCAAAGACGTGCATGCTCCCGGATTCTATTTTCATATTGCACCTGACGAGATCATGTTGGGGGCAGGTATCTGGCGACCGGAAACCCGGTCGCTGGACAAGATCCGCGCCATGATTGACGAATTTCAGCCACGCTGGAAACGTATCAAGTCAAAAAAGGCGTTCCGTGAGTCATTTGAGCTGTCAGGGGATTCGCTGATTCGGCCTCCACGCGGATACGCAAAAGAGCATCCTCTGTTGGAGGATCTAAAACGCAAGGATTTCATTGTTAAAAGAATACTGAAGCGTGAGGATCTAATGTCATCGCAAGTGACCCAAATTGTGGCTGGTCATTTTAAAACTGCGATGCCGCTGGTAAGATTTCTTTGCGACGCACTGCATTTGCCATCGTGAGCTTTTTATAACGGCGGCGCGCCAGCGCGCTAAAGCGTCAGCTTATTGTTCAGCTGCTGCGCCTTACGAAGATGAATCGTCAAGGTGCCTACCATTTCCACAAATTCCGATTCATTTATTTGATTCTGGTCCCCATGAAACGATCCGGCCATGTTTTTCTGGCAGTAAAAATGTTGTTGGCAGTTTCCATTCCCGCGTACCTGTTGCTTGTCGGTCTGCTGTTGTGGTTTGAACCTGTTCTGGTTTATCCGGGGGCGCCTGCCACAAGAGGCAACTACCATCCTGATTTTGAATTCGAGGACGTTGAGTTTGCATCGGCGGACGGCACGCGGTTGCACGGCTGGGTGTTGCCAGCAGGTAAAAGCACACGGTGTTTGTTGTTCTGTCATGGAAACGCTGAAAACGTCGCTGTTTCGGGCGGCTATGTGGCACGCACAATGGGACAAGCCATGAATGCCAATGTGTTTGTGTTTGATTACCGAGGGTTCGGTAAAAGCGCCGGGGCTCCTTTTGAACAGGGAGTGCTGGAGGATACCGAAGCAGCGATGAAATATTTGTGCGATCGGTTTTCGGTTCAGCCAAACGACGTGGTTGTGGCCGGATTTTCGCTTGGCGGTGGTCCGGCGACAGATGTTGCCACCCGTTTGGGATGCCGGGGATTGATCCTGCAACGCACCTTCAGTTCCATTCCTGATGTCGCAGCCAGTAAATACCCGTTTGTACCGGTGCACCTGTGTATGCGAAACCGTTTTGAGTCAGCCAAGAAGATTGCGGGCTACACTGGGCCGCTGCTACAGTCGCATGGTGAAAAAGATCGTGTGATTCCCATTGAATTCGGCCGGCGTCTGCACGAAGCGTGTCCTTCGGCAGACAAAACATTTTTCTCTAAACCCGATATGGATCATTATTCGCCGTTAGATGATGAGTTCCTTGAACTCGTGCGTGCCTTTGGCGGCCGCTGCTACCCGGGTACCACGGGGCCGTTGGACGGTCCCCGGTAGCAGGACCAGATGTGTACCGTGTCGGTTACTGAATGTCAGGGCTGGCCGCAATTCTGACTTCTGCCGGGAATTCGCCGTGCCTTGAAGCGTCTCTCGTCAGTTCGCTGGTGGGAACTTTTTTTAGATGATCGCGAACGTGAACGATTTTTAGAACTACTCCCACGCGGTTGCCGACCTTAAGTTTTTGATGAATCCGTTCCATGTGGTGACGCACGGTGCGGTTGGAAATGTTTAACTGTTCAGCGATCACCTGACGCGTCAAACCGTCGAACAGCAATCGACAAACCTGCTGTTCGCGAATCGATAGTTTCATCGTTCGAGCAACGTCCGACCATTCCTGTCCCGACAGTTGGTGTTGCCCGGGGGCCAGATCCGTCTCTGCTGTACTTTCCTTTTTACCCACCGCAATTGCTCCCATGATATTCTCCTGCCAGTGATTGAATATGAAGAAGTGAAAACGCATGTCAGGATTCAATTGGGGAGTTTCCCGGCTTGCGCGACAGTTTTGATGCTGAACACGTCCGAAAACCGCGATCCCAATCCGCCGTCTATGCTGCAAGACTGCAAAAACGTCAGTCTGCAAAATCGCCCAACCCCCGATTATCC
>CALCJM010000054.1 GCA_937967505.1 uncultured Pirellulaceae bacterium
TCTTCTTGGGCGGCTTGACGATGTCACTCGATGGCGACTTCGAAGATGTCGAGGAGTCTTTTTTCGCCTTGGCAAGTTCCAGTTCCAATGCAGAAATCCGTTGCGCCTGGATCGCCAACTGTTCGGTCAACGTGGCAACCACCTCTCGAAGTTCAGCGATAATTGATGCATCGGATTTCATGCCGAACAATAGCGGAAATCAAAAAAACACGCACTACCAATCTAAAAGCCGTGAACGGTTACAACAATTTCAACCAAGCGAATCCGCGAAGCTTGGCCGTTTGAAAAACGAATCGGCGATATGCTTATTCAGATCAAGCAAGGTCAGTTGCGTGTAATCTCTCAAGATGACTTAACCGTCAAATGGTCTGCTGCATCGGAGCAACAATTCTGTTTTTTAACGGCGAACCAGAAAGAAGTTTGGCTCTATGAATCACCAGACGCCAACCAAGCGAAGACCAAAGAAAAAAAAAGAACGAACGTCGCTGAACAGTTGACGCTGGTACGCTTCGAACTCGCCACCGGTGATAGGCTCGCCGATGTATCGGTCCCGGGCATGCCGACCAAGAAATCGCACCGCGCAATCTTTCAACAGGCGATTTCGACTGAGGATGGCCAGACCGGTTATTTACTGACAAGCATTTACGCAAATGTCGATGACTGGGAACGCAAAAAAATCTCGTATCGAATTACAAAGGTCGGGGAGCGAATCGATTGGTCAGTTGAATTTCCAAGCCAGGGTGCCCTCGAACGCCCCGGCGCCTTTCTCTGGGGCAGTTTTGGTCCAGCATTGGATGGCTCCAACAATCGATCACTTACCCCTTTGGCTGGGCAACTGGTAGTTTCTGCCGGACAGCTTGAAGACATCGTTTCGCTTGATTCTCAAACGGGCAACGAGCAGTGGCGTTGTGCGCGCGTGTGGGAATACGAAAGGAGTTTCATTGGCCCAAGCGTTTGGCGGTACTTTATCGGCAGGTATGGATTCGATGAGCATGACCTTAAGTATCTGGGCGAAACCGTCGAGAGCGTTCAGAAGAAAAACAAACAGGAGAGTGATGGCTTTATTGATTTGGAATATTTTCAGTCGTTAAAAGCACAGTTGGAAGCGGCGAAATCAAAAACGGAAGGCAAGCGGGGATGGGTTTTTGCCGGGCCGGTCGTATTGGAGACCCAGAACGAGGGTGAGACGAAGACAAGTATTTTTGTTATTACTGCTCAGAGTAATTCACCTACATGGTCAAACTATCTAGCAAGGCCCGTCGTTTACGAATTGGATGCGGATGGGGATGTTCATTCGATGATCGAACTTCCGCGGTTGTTGCAAAAGAATGCGGTAGTTGTAGACAAAGATCGTATTATCTGGACCGATCAATCAGGAGCGCAGGTCGAGCTGTTTCAGCGGGAAGGGCATGGTGGCGACACTTTCGTTGAATTCAATCGAATTCGAAAGGACCCACTGGCGAGTAAGCCTCGCAAGGCTTGGTTGCAGCAGGGGGCTTTTTACGGAGTAGAGCAGAGCTTTGACAATCTGCGTCTTCGCGTTGTCGAAGGCGGCTACATTGATTCGGCCAAATCGCAAGAAATTAACTACCCAATTCAGTTGATTGAATCTGACGGCAACGCGCCAGTGATTGAAGTGCGCCTCAAATTGCCATTCGAGGGCGAGGCCAGGCTGCCAAAAACGAATTACAGCAAGACTTCCAATGGCTGTCGAGCGTTGTCGGCCTACCTGTTTCAACTCTCTGGCTTTCAAGTCAACGAAGATTGGATTTCCGTTCAGTTCGAACATGGTGAACAGAAGTTTGTCGTAGACTTCGAATTTAAGGCCGAGTTGCTACCCGCCCGAAGCACAGGTGCGCGGAAGTGAACATGGATTTCGGATCAAATCGCTACCGTAAGAGTCAATCGATTCCTCACTGGAATATCACAACAAGTCATCGCCAGCAACCACGATCTGATTCTGAACGGTCTCGACAGCTGCGAAGAAAACAGCGAAAGTAATGGTCTCCTAAACATCTTCGGTCGATGTGACCGGTGCGAGTTTACTGGACCTGTCCGTTTTCATTCCCTTAGCTTGAATTGTATCGAAATCGGACGAGTTAACTGAATACATCGACATAGGAAACCAACGATGGATGGACTTTGCAAATTTTGAATGAGCCCGGAATCCTGTTTGCAAAAGCGATTACATTTCTCAGGAAAATAGCAGGTGATTATCCGGCAATTGGAAACGGTCGTAGGGCTCGGATTTGATCGAGTTGATGCTCAAGATCACTTATCAATTGCGTCGCTTGTGGGTCAGTAGCACCGATCTGATTTCTTAAGACCATAGCACTTTCCAATTGCCCGAGTGTTCGACGTTCGCATGCATGAATCTCTCGCCATAAATCACGCAGAAAAGGGCGGCGATTGAAATGCAGGCGGTAAATGGTGTATCTGGCTGCTTCAGTCAAATGGGTCACGAGGCAATAGTCCCCCGTGGCAAAATCGAGGGCCAATTGAAAGTGATCGTCCGGATCTTCTTGGCAGATATCAACGAATTGCCGACCCTGTTCTTCTTCGTTGGCTCTCGGGTGATCGGACTTTCGGTTGTTGCAAACGTCGCAACTGTAATAGAGATTGATCCAAGCCAATCGCAATTCTTGGTATCGAGACTCAGGCCAAAAGTGATCGACCTTCATCGCCTCCAGTCCGCCCAGTCGACAGTCCGGGGTCAAACAGTAAGCACACCGGTAGTTGAAAGCGACTTGTAAAAAAGTGACATAATAGCGATGCCGCGAAAACGGGCCGGGATCTTCCCCTCGAACAACGATCATTAGCGAGATTGCTCCACATTCAAATTGGCCGCACGCTCGCTGAGTTTTCTCAGTCGTTCATCAAAGTCTTGCTCCGTGCTGGGTGGGACAACCGGTACGTGTTCGACTCTGTTGGATGCATAGTCACGGCCGTCAACTTCTGCCTGAAGTCTATACAGCCGTTCCGTTTCTCTAGCGGTAAGCGAACCAGAGTCTGCCTTCGCGGTTAGATCTTCGTATCGAGCCCATTCCTTCTCAGAAAGTTTCGGTGACTCGCCCTTAAGATACCGTTGAAAGGCCTTGGACAAAAACGCATGTAGCGGCACAGGCGATATTGAGTCTGAATAGTATTCATTGAATGACGCAGGAATTCCCGGGCGGCTGACGCCGCTAAACTGTTCCAGCAATAGTCTTTCAGATGTCGCGGGTAATCCGTAAAGACGCAACACGGCAGCGTCAACGTTCAGCAATCGGTTTCGTATTGAAGATGCAGTGAAACCACTTTGGTTGAAAATGCTTTTCTCTCCCTTTGAAACTTCCGAGAAGTAGGAATCAACAATGTCAACAACTCTGTCTTGCTCAATTTGGGACGATTGCGGGATGGGAAGTGAATTTAACGTCCCAGTTTTGATGTTTCGTTTGAGAAGGTGCGTATACACAAACAAGTTCGCAACTGGCGACATTAGCAAAGCCCAGATAAATTCGAGCTTTGTTTTTGTTTCAAGCGGACGCACACATGTGAAATTACTTTGAAAAGGGCGTCCTTTGGAGTCAATAAATGGTTTTAGGCGCCAGCAACCACGACTGACAGGATGGTAATTGATCAGAACTTGAGGTAACTGGTCAGCACCTGAGCGAAAACGATTAATAACACGTTCGTCCACGCTCATATGCCTCAATGGCGGATGCTCGTGCAACAGCCAATCACCCGCACTGGAAGCGAACCCTCTTTTGCTGTTTTCAAATTTGGTATCAGAAACTGTTTGAAGCGACGAAGGTCTTGACCCAATGCCCAAATACGAAAGCCCTTGATTGGCAGTTGCGATATCAGAAAGCCGAGGTGCTGCCTTGAGGTAGTCCCATATTTCTTGGGTAAATTCTGGCACCCATAAAGTAGCTTGTTCGTCAATTCCTAGTGACGATTGATCCACATCGCGGACACTGGAGAAGACGTAAACTTCCTTGAATGAAGAACGGGCAACATCGTTATCGCCCACCTGCTTAATTCGAGTCCGAAGACCAGACGCGACGGTGGATAGTTTACGCCCGATAAAGACAGCACATTCGTGGTCAGCGAAAGTGAAAAGGCCATCTGGAAACATGGAAATTTCAGCTAATTGACAATTGGCTGCCATCCATTGTCGTAACTTCATAGCTCGGGGTTTGACCGAAAACAGGATGGTCGCTGGAACCACTGCCGCAAAGATTGCTCCAATCGGCAGATTGGGCAGCGTACGATAAAGCAGTTCTTCCGCCTTTCGCTGTTCGTAAGGCGGATTGGTTAGCATGACTGTCGCCTTGGCTGCAGCCGCCTCCAAGCAACCGTCGGCATACATGTCCACGTTCGACAATTTCCCCCAGCCGTTCGGGTTTGGTTCGTCTGCGAGCGTCAATGATAGCCGTGCAATCTCCAACGCAAATGGATCGTTGTCCAGCCCCGCAAATCGTTCACGAAAAAACTTGCTCAGGTCCGGCACGTCGACGTCTGCAACGCGGAGCATTCGCATCGCAGAAACTAAGAACGGGGCATGCCCGCAACCCGGTTCGAAAAAACGTAATTCATCAACTGGAATCTGATCAATCCACTTCGCGATTTGCCAAACGATGTAGTCAACCAAATAGCTTGGCGTTTTGTGAGTGCCATGGATTTGGCGAATATCTTTGGTGATCAAAGCTCGCTCGTAAACATCGCCCAATGCTTCCGTTATCAAATTACGGAAATCACCGAGCTCTTGAATTCGCTCCATAACTCCAGCTAGTGCATTGGACTTTGTGCGATTTAGTTTCAGTGGGTTCTGCGAGCCATAGTGCTTTTCAACTCGACGCAGTATGTCTTCGGTGTCAGAGAGAGTGACGGACTTGAAACCGGGAACGTTCTTGTCGCGAAGGATTTTTCCCGCCAGCAAACGGAACACGACTTCGATAGTCCAACGTTCGGCGCCAAATTTTCCGACAAGAGTTCGGATGGATTCAACAACGGCCTGAGTCAGCAAGTCCCCTGATGTCTCTTCAACGAACGGGAGTAGCTCTGGATCTACGTAGCGTGAAAACAACGATTCGGTCGCGTTGGGGCGATTGACACGAGCGTACGTTTTTGCCTCGTAGATTCGTCTGGGTTGAAGTTCTTCCGCGTTGGATTTGAAGTAGTTGCCAACGCCGTCTATGGATAGTTCGTCCGTGAGCTTGTCATCGCGATCAGCGTTGGCTCCGACTTTCCAGAGTTCAAAACCATGCTCTGCCTCTCGCAAAAGCAACGGTGCCCCCAACTCACGATAGTCGGACAGCTCAGACAGTCTTGCAGTCTGTGGAACGACGCCCAAACAAACTGAACGGGCATCTAGGGGACGGTAAGCAAATCCGGCCATCGAAACAACTTTGCGATTGCCGAACCGGTAATCGTTTGCGACGAGCGCATCATCGAAATCCGCGGCCTCCACCAAGACGCGACGCAGTTGTTGAAGGTTGTCAGAAGCATTGCTCACAAGGCAAGTGGCGTTTGTTTAACTATGTTGTTGTGTTTGGTGATTATCGACGTTTAGCACTGAAAAGTCGACCTTATCACAGCAATCTGAGCAGTTCTAGCGGGAACTCAGTCACATTTTATAGGGCGTCGGAATGACACCTTTGGCCCTGTCGAATAAGAATACGCAAGAAAAAGCCTCAATCCACTGCAGTGGCCGCCCGAGACGCTTAAAAGCTCAACCTTATTGTCATAGAGAATTATTAACGATTGGTGACGCGGATGAGCGTGTGCAGCAAGTTTAGCTGCTTCGGTCCGACACACCGAGGGGAGGGAGTGCTTCGCGAACCGAATGGCCAACGCGTCATTGTTTTTCCAGCAACATTTCCAAGTAGCTGACGGTGGTTGGCCGGGAGGTGATTCCGATGGTGTCCGCTAGGGATTCAAGTGTTGCCTTGGCCGCATTGACTTGCTCTTTCGACGCGACGACCATCTCCAGTTCCACGAACGTGCCGACGCCTTCAATCGTATCCAGACAAATTTCGGCCTCTTGGCCCTGCCAGCACACACGGAGCGATTCGCGCTGCTTGCGGACATTAATGACGGAGTGAAATCCCATACCAAACAACATGCCGCGGAAACGATCTTTGTCTTCCGTATTGAAATTAATCTCGATTTCCTCTCGAATCTTGGCACGCGTGTCGAGATTAGGACCTTTCCACGTCAGTGTGTGCGAACCACCGCGCGATCGAATCCGTAAAGCGATGTCGTTACCGGCGAAGTCAAGCAACGTTTGATTAAAGTACTCGTCACAGTGATCCGAAATACCGATCAGTTCGGCGTCCAGTGTCAGCAATTGCTGGCGAATGGAATCGTGTGAGTTGACGGGATACTTGAATTCCACTTCAAACATATTGCCGTTTCCGGTTTGCAAAGATTTTATATCCAGATTTTGAAAGTTGGCTATGTTCTACCGCATCCTGTGTTCTTTAACAGTCGCCCTGGCGATTGCCGCTGTCTGGTTTGGCGCCTCACCGGTTGCGGGTGCGGATGAATACGCCGGCAAACAATGGCCTGCGGCCAATCTGGTCTCCATCGACCAGATCTCTCATGACTCGTTTGACCGTCTGTTGAAAACGTACGTCGATGCCAATGGGATGGTTGACTATCGGGCGTGGCATGCCAGTGCCGGTGATCGTCAGACCCTGAGAAACTACCTTGATTCACTGGGGCAGGCGGATGCCAGTCTGCCGGCGACGCGCGAGGCGCAATTGGCCTACTGGATCAACGCCTACAACGCGCTGACGTTGGAGGGGATTTTACGTGTTTACCCAACGACCAGCATCCGCAACCATACCGCCAAATTGATCGGATACAATATCTGGAAAAAGTTGCATTTGTACGTCGGGCGACAGCAGGTGACGCTGGACCACATTGAGCACAAAATCCTCCGCCCCATGGGCGAGCCGCGCGTGCATTTCGCGATTGTTTGTGCCTCAATCGGATGCCCGCGATTACTCAACGAGGCGTACGTCAGCGACCGCTTGGAGGACCAACTGGTGACCAATAGCGTTGATTTTTTCGCGCGTTCCCAAAACCTGAAAACAGACGCGCAGGGAAACCTGTACCTGAGCCAGATCCTCAGCTGGTTTGGAACCGATTTTGGGAAATCGCAACAGGCGCAGATTCAGTATCTTCAGCCATACTTTCCTCAATCGGCTCAAGTGCTGGTGGGGCGCGGGGGGTACCGGATTCAGTATCTTAAATACAACTGGGACCTGAACGCGCAACAGTAAACAGGTGATTTTCTGGCCACACTACTCCACAAACGTGACATCATCCCGCTTGGGCGGGCTTAATTGAACCAGCACATTGCTGGACTGCGGCAGGATGTCGATCATGGCGTTGGATTCCAGCAGTCGATCGACCTCCATGACCTCCAGAACCGTTTCCAAGATTTCGGCATCCTGTTGGGCGATATCGTTCAACGCCTGGCCGACAATTTGCGGACGCGCTGCTGCAGCTTCGGCCATTTTCTGTGACACTTTGAATGCCGTTTCACTCTTGATCAGACCCACGCGGTTCTCGCCGTCCTGTTTCATCGCACTGGTGACCTGCACCAGCCGTTTGACAACTTTTTCGGTGATGTTATCGACCATGCCGCGATCCGTGAATGCGACTTTTCGAATGTAGACCGACCCCAGTTGATAGCCCCATTTTTCTGACAGTGGGGACACCGTCTGCCGGACGGTGCGGCTGAGCGAGTGGCGGTCTTCGAGCATCTTTTCCATCTCGAGATTGCTCAACGTCGAAATTGTGGAACTGGTTACGTTGGCTTGCAGCGACCCTTCCGGATTGGCGTTGGTAAACAGGTAGGCGATTGGATCGGAGACGCGCATCTCATACCAGATACCGACCCCCATGGGAGTTCCCTCTTCGGAATTAACCATCTGGTTCCGCATGTAGTGTTGCCGCAGCGCCGTGTTGACGACGTAGCGTTTCCCAAAAAACGGAATCAGTAATGCCCGTGGGCCAAATTGGGTCAGTGGAAAACGCAGCCCCGGTTTGTCCAACGTCCCAATCACTTTTCCAAACAGCGTAAACACCTGCGATTCGCACTCGTTCACGCAAGCATGCAGCCCAAAGTGACGGGAGATCGCCAGAAAGATCGGGATGGCGATCAGGCCGATGATGAACGAACCGGCCAGCCATGGTGCCCTTGAGAGAATTTGTTCGATTAACTGTTCCATATCAGCTGCCCGCCTTTCCGTTGGAATGGTTCATGGTCTGTACAACGCGACTGGCCTTGTTGAACAGTGGGATTCGCAAGTTTCGCAGGTAGGCCTGCAAGCATGTCGATCCGCCTTCCTCCTTTATTTTCGCCAACGTCGCCGCCAGTTCTGCCAACGGTGCGACCTCTGCCTGAGCATTGTTGGTCGAAATCTCGACCGCGCGGGCACTCATCGTGATCTGTTGTTCCGAATCGGCGCGGGCGGTACTCAAATCGCCGGCGACCTGGTTACGGGTACTGTTGATCGCCGATAGGGCGCGATCCACTTCGGCTGGCGGATCAATTTCGGTAATCAACGCCGCATCAAGCTCAATCCCGTATCTGCCGGTGGTTGATCGGCATTGCTCTTCCATATACTGATTCAACAATGGCAAGTTCTTTCGCAGGTCATTGATCGAAACGCCCTCCGAAAGTTCGACTGCAGTTTCGGAAGATTCAGATTGCGAATTTTCTTCCCCCGGCAACCCGTCTGAGCGCGGGTCAACGAAGTTGGCAACGCGCTCGCGCAGGACGGACACGAAATAACCCATCACATGCTCCAGAGGGCTGGCGACCCCAAACAGGTAGGGGTACAGATTGTTTTCACTGATGCGGTATCGCAACTGGCCGTTGATGCCGGTCGTCAGGTTGTCCTTGGTGACCGCTTCGATGGTCGACTGTTCTTTGGATGGATCCCAGGACAGATCGACCGCCTGGGTGGCAACGCTGACCTTATGCACACGCTGCCACGGCATTTTGAAGTATGGACCGCCGGGGCCCACAACGCGCACCTGCGGAAATTCGTACCGCTCCAGTTCCTCACTGGTCATTTCCGACGGTACTTTCTCTTTCAGTCGCCGGGCTTTTCCAAAACTGGTGACCACTGCGCGCTGATCGGGACTGACGGTGTAAAATCCTCCGGGCCCCGCCCGGACCACGGCATAAGTCAGCATGCCCAGAACCAGACCAATCAAAATCGTCATTATTGAACTCCTGGTGGGATCAAACGAAAAACATCATTGTCTTACCGTGGCGTATTCGCCGATGCCGGTCGGATCTTGTCAAAAATTCGCGTGAGAGCACACCCGCGCGATAATATAAGGCCGGCCGCCGGGGGCTATTTGCCCAAAGGAATAACGGGCGTTTCTGATTTTAGCTGTCCGCAGGCGGCCATGATATCCTGTCCGCGCGTGGCGCGGATGGGCGAAGAATACCCGTTTTGATGTAAATGGCGGGCGAAAGCGGCGATGGTCGATGCGTCAGAGCATTTGTATGACGTTCCCGGCCAGGGATTAAACGGGATCAGATTGATTTTGGAAGGAATCTCTTTCAACAATCGTACCAGCTCGCGCGCGTCGTCCATCGAATCGTTGATACCGGCCAGCATCACATATTCGAATGTGATCCGGCGGGCGTTGGACAACCCCGGGTACTGCCGGCAGGCGTCAAGCAATTGCGCGATGGGGTACTTGCGATTGACGGGAACCAAGATGTCGCGCAGGTCATCGCGCACCGCGTGCAGTGAGATGGCCAACGCGACTTTCAATTCGTCACCGGTACGGTGAATCCCTGGTACAACACCGGAGGTCGAAAGGGTGACTCGCCGCCGGGAGAACCCCAACCCGTCATCATCGAGTGCGATCAGCAACGCCTGTTTGACGTTTTCAAAATTCAACAACGGTTCCCCCATGCCCATCATCACCACGTTGGAGACCCTGCGGCCAGTGGTGGGCAGACCTGATGGCGAGGCAAGGCTGCCAGAATCGGCGCTGCCTTCGATCTGATAA
Source organism: uncultured Pirellulaceae bacterium (assembly GCA_937967505.1). Classification (GTDB taxonomy): domain Bacteria; phylum Planctomycetota; class Planctomycetia; order Pirellulales; family Pirellulaceae; genus Mariniblastus. The sequence goes on from CALCJM010000054.1 coordinate 10,033, forward strand.
TCGGCCAGTGAATCGCGCGCGACCAAAACCTGTGCTAGGATTTCTCCCGGCGTCAGGTTCTTCATCATTTTCTGTGTTCCGGTGTAGCAGAAACTGCAATGGAAGGAACAGCCGACCTGGCTACTGACGCACAGCGTTCCCCGGTCGGATTCCGGGATATAAACCGTTTCAACTTCAACCGACTGACCATCATCCTGCGGGAAACGCAGCAACCATTTTCTGGTGCCATCAACCGAGATCTGTTCGGTGACAATTTCAGGCCGGGCCAATGAGAAGTTTTTCTCCAATGTCGTTTGCAGGTCTTTACCGATCGAGGTCATTTGGGAAAAACGAGTCGCACCGCGGATGTAGATCCAGTGAAAGATCTGTCGCGTGCGCAAGCCCAGCTGTTTTTCGGGAACGCCAACGGACGCCAGAACGTGCCGAAGTTGGCCACGCGAAACGCCAATCAGATTATGGACCGGCGGTGTCATAAGAGCAGCATCCCTTTCAGTTTCCGCGCTGCGGAAGCCGGGTCGTCCGCAGCGGAAACGGCGGCCGACACTGCGATGCGATCCAAACCGACGCTGGTGATCGCCTCAAGGTTGGTACTGTTGATGCCACCGATGGCAAATGCCGGAAGTTGGATTGCGCGAGCGACTCCGGCAACCAAATCAAGCCCCACATGGGCGTCGAAAGATTTGGTGGTTGAGGGAAATACGGGGCCTACACCGATGTAGTTGGCCCCGTCGATCACGGCCTGACGGGCTTGCTGAATGTTGTGCGTGGATACGCCAATCAGTTTTCCCGCCCCCACCATGCGCCGCGCGTCGGCGACGCTGATATCGTCCTGCCCTAGGTGCACGCCGTCAGCGTCGGTGGCGACGGTCAGGTCTGCCCGGTCATTCATGATCCAGCGCGTTGATGTTGGGCGTATGATTTGGGTCAGACGTTTCCCGATCGCGACATGGTCCCGATCGGACAGCCCTTTGTCACGAAACTGAATTAGATCCACTCCGGCGTCAATCAGCGACTGGATCAGTGCTTCAAACTTGTCGGGCGACTGCTGCCAGATTCGACCGTCAATCAAGACATACAGTCGAGCCTCTTTTAGGGACTGGAGGCTTAGGCGCGTCACCATGATGGCTTTTTCGAGAGTGTAGCTCCGGTAGCGTAGCTGTTCGATGTTTCTGGAAATGGTTGCATCGATGGTTTTGGTGAATTCTTCGATCGCGCGTAACGATTGTTGGACGCGCGTGAGGTTTGCCTTGAGGATGGCGTGATCTGATTCGCGCTGATATTCGGATTCGGTTTGGACATTTCTGCCGACATCGCCCTCGCTGTCGCGGGCAAGGATTTGGGAAGCAAGATCCAGAGGCGCGAGCGCCTGAGAGAGGTCATGCCGTAGCTGTTTAAGCTGTTTGGATAAAAAAGCATCCCCCAGCACCATGCGTACGTAGTCTTCGACGACCCGCAATCCTTCGCCAGTCCGGTTATGGGCGGCGTCCAGAATCCGAAAAATGGAATTTTTTTCTTCGCCCTGTGGCATTTGTGGCAGACTTAAAACGGGCTTTTGAGTGACAGTTTGACAGTGTTTTCGAGAACTGCTCGAGGAACTGAATCGGAAAACGTGCAATTTGCCTTTTAATGGGCGGTCGTGAAAGCGATAAATGGAGGTAAATCGTTTTTTGCCGGGATTTTTATCGTAAAAAAAGAGCCCGGTTTGCACTCAACATTGCAATTGACGAAAAAACGCGAGCCATTGATACTTTGGGACGCGGGTTCTGGGCGAAACACAACTTTTCATTCCGCCAGACCCCGTTTCAGGTGGTATTTTCTCGCAAGGATGTGGAGATTCTCATGAACTGGGGCTCAATTGCGCTCTGTTGCTGGCCTGGCCTGCCGGGACTTTGGTATCGTGGACGCTGGTCGTCGTTAATGGTGGCGATCGGATTCTCGATCGTGCTGAATTTGGCGATCATTTCCAGCTTCATTTGGACCGAAGTCTTTTTTGATCAGGGCTTTCCTGCGTTTGCGTGGCCGGTACTGCTAATGTTCTGGGCAGCGACAGCTTGGCTGGCGTTTCAGAATCTGCCTGACGTGATGTCAGTGAAAACCCGGACACAGCAAACGGTTTTCGAGCATCCCGACACCTTGTTTATTGACGCCAGAAGCGAATACTTAAAGGGACATTGGCAACAGGCCGAAGCGCTGCTGTTGAAGAATTTGCTACAGACGCCGCGCGACATCGAATCCCGTTTGATGTTGGCGACGTTGTATCGGCACACCCGGCAATTCGACGACGCGTACGCGCAACTGGAGGCAATGGAAGATTTTGACGAATCAACAACCTGGCGATCGGAACTTCTTCGGGAGCGAAAGTTGCTGGAACTGGTGATCGAACACGAGCGTTCGCCGGTTGAAGATGAACTGGATGATCTACCGACCAATAACGACGGAGTCGTGCGGGTGATCAGACAGAATCAACCAACGGAATTTATTCAGGGCAGCTAACTTGGGCCGCCCCATTTATTGATAAGGGTTTATTAGAGGACATTTGAATGTACGAACGGTTTACTGACCGAGCCCGAAAGGTAATGCAGCTGGCCAATCAGGAGGCTCAGCGATTCAACCATGAATACATTGGTACCGAGCACATGTTGCTGGGGCTGGTGAAGGAAGGTACTGGCGTTGCCGCAAACGTCCTCAAGAATCTGGATGTTGATCTGCGCAAGATTCGTCTGGAGGTTGAGAAACTGGTTCAAAGTGGTCCCGAGATGATCACGATGGGCAAACTACCTCAGACGCCGCGTGCCAAAAAAGTCATCGAATACTCGATGGAAGAGGCGCGTAATCTGGCGCATAACTTCGTGGGTACCGAACATATCTTGCTGGGATTGTTACGGGAACAGGAAGGCGTTGCCGCCCAGGTGCTGATGAACCTTGGCATGAAACTGGAAGACGTGCGCGAAGAAGTTCTGAACCTGCTGGGCAATGGCCTAGACGGTGGAGAAGGCTCCGAACGCGGCGGCCGCGAAGGTGCCGGTGTCGGTGGCGGCGAGTCATCATCCAGCAAATCAGGCAAATCAAAAACGCCTGCCTTGGATAGCTTTGGTCGTGACCTGACCGAACTGGCCAAACAAAACAAACTGGACCCTGTCATCGGACGGTCCAAAGAGATCGAACGCGCCATTCAGGTTCTGTGTCGTCGTACCAAAAACAACCCGGTATTGCTGGGCGAAGCGGGCGTCGGCAAAACCGCGATTGTCGAAGGGTTTGCTCAATTGGTTGTTTCCGGCGAGGTTCCCGAGATCCTGTCTGAAAAACGAATTGTGGTTCTGGATCTGGCGATGATGGTCGCCGGTACGAAATACCGTGGTCAATTCGAAGAACGGATCAAGGCGGTGATGAACGAAGTGCGTCGCGCCAAAAATACAATCCTGTTCATCGATGAACTGCATACGCTGGTCGGTGCCGGTGGCGCTGAAGGTGCAATTGACGCGGCCAACGTGCTCAAACCGGCACTGGCACGTGGTGAGATCCAGTGTATTGGTGCCACAACGCTGGACGAGTATCGAAAATACATCGAAAAAGACAATGCGCTGGCACGTCGCTTCCAGGAGATCATTGTTGATCCAACGTCTCAGGACGAAACGGTCGAAATTCTCAAAGGGCTTCGCAAGCGATACGAGGAACATCATCGCGTTCAGATCACCGACGATGCGGTTGCCTCGGCCGTCGATCTGTCCAGCCGTTACATTACCGGTCGTTGTCTGCCGGACAAAGCGATCGATGTCATCGACGAAGCCGGTGCCCGCGTGCGGTTGCGCACCATGACTCGTCCACCGGATCTAAAGGAAATTGATGAAGACATCGAACGTCTGAACAAGGAAAAAGAGGACGCGGTTGCCAATCAGGATTTTGAAAAAGCGGCCAGTCTGCGGGACCAAGCCGACAAACTTCGCAAAAAGAAAGACCAGATCAAGAAGGAATGGCGAGAGAAATCTCAACAGACCGACGGCGTGGTTGACGAAGAGGTAATCGCGGAAGTCATTTCGAAGATGACGGGCGTTCCACTGACGCGCCTGTCCACCGAAGATTCACTGCGTCTGATGAAGATGGAAGACGAACTTCACAAAACTGTTGTCAGCCAAGATGCTGCCGTCAACGCGATCTCCAAAGCGGTGCGTCGTAGCCGCAGTGGCCTGAAGGATCCACGTCGTCCGATCGGTTGTTTTATGTTTGCCGGACCAACGGGTGTCGGTAAAACCTTGCTGGCCAAAGCACTTGCCGAATTTATGTTTGGTGATGAAGAAGCCTTGGTGACCATCGACATGTCGGAATACATGGAGAAACACAACCTTTCGCGACTGATTGGTGCCCCTCCGGGATATGTTGGCTACGAAGAAGGAGGTCAGCTGACCGAGAAAATTCGTCGTCGCCCGTACAGTGTCGTGTTGTTGGACGAAATTGAGAAAGCTCATCCGGATATCTTCAATACGTTATTGCAGGTGATGGAGGAAGGTCGTTTAACGGACTCCTTCGGTCGCAACATCGACTTCCGTAATGTGATCCTGATCATGACCACCAACGTGGGTGCCCACCAGATCAAGAACGAATCGGGCATGGGTTTGCCTGGGGCCGGCGATGACCAGTCCTTCGAAAACATGAAGGAGCGCGTCTTCGGTGAAATCGAAAAAGCATTCCGCCCCGAGTTTTTGAACCGTCTGTCCGAGGAACCGGTGATTTTCCGGCACTTGGAAAAGAAAGATCTCAAGATCGTGGTCGATTTCGAATTGTCCAAAATCCGTCAGCGGCTTTCGGAGATGGGTTTTGATCTGGATTTGACCGCCGATGCCAAAGAGTTCCTGATCAAGAAGGGGACGAATCTCGATTACGGTGCTCGCCCTCTGCGTCGTGCACTGGAGAATTTCGTCGAAGATCCACTGTCCGAGGAACTGTTGAAGGGCACCTTTGAGGGCAAGAACAAAATCGAAGTGGTTGGCGTCCGAAATGATGACGGCAAACTGACCCAGTTGAAGTTCAACAGCACGTTTATCGCGCCTCCAGAGCCACCGCCGGAAGAGGAGGAAGCCGTTGGTGTGGGTGCCGGAGAAGGCGACGACACCGGCGGAAGCGACGATACGGCAGGTTCTGAAGAATAGTATTTGAAACACCTGTCCGCAGGCTGTTTTCCGATATTCAGAAAACTCGACGACCGAAACTCCTTGCCGGGTTTCGGTCGTTTTTTATAGGTAATCTGCTTTCGGTGGTCATTCCGACATTTAACGAAAAAGAAACCATTGCCGAAGTGATTGTGAAAACAGGGGCGCTCCCTGTTGCCTGTCAGATTATTGTAATCGATGACGGCAGTACTGACGGAACACGCGCACTGCTGGAAAAGATCGATAATATAGCGGGAGTGAAGATTATCTTGCATGACTCCAATCGTGGCAAAGGTGCCGCTTTGCGATCGGGATTTCGACACATTCAAGGGCGGTACGTTGTCATTCAGGATGCCGATCTGGAATACCACCCGCGCGATATCGCCGCGCTGGTCCATCCGCTGTGGCAGGATCAGGCCGATGTTGTTTATGGTTCACACTTTCTCGATCGGATCGGGCATACGAATCAACGTGGTCAACACCCCCGGTCAACGTGGCTGCACCGGATGGGCAATCGCTGGCTGACTCTGGCGTCCAACTGGTGTACCGGCTTGAAGCTGACCGATATGGAAACCTGTTACAAGGCAATGAAGGCGGAATGGCTGGAAAAGGTCCAACTGGTGCAGGACGGTTTTGGGGTTGAGCCTGAACTGACGGCGAAATTGGCCAGATGCGGTGCCCGGTTTTCCGAGGTATCCACTGGCTACGATGGAAGAAGCTACCGCCAAGGGAAAAAGGTCGGCGTGAAAGACCTGTTCAACGCAATTTGGTGTATTGTCCGATATGGATGGAATGATTGATGACGAGTAAAAATCTGGCGGCCTGTCGGCTGTTTTTTGTTTCACTGGTTCTGGCCTGTGTTGGCCAAATGTTGCCGGGAGGCCCTGCACATCTGCTGGCACAGCGCTCTGTTGAATTGACCTTGCTAAGTGACTCCAAGTCCTCCGCACTGGACCATCAACAGTGGATGCAGGCGATGTCCGAAGTGGGTGCTGATCGTGTCAGAATCGAAGTTGCCGTCCGCCCCAAACCCTCGGTTAAAGAAAGCGGTTCCGATAACCATTTGATCGTGCAGGTCAAAGGTGTGATTGCCAACGGGCGAGTCAAATTCCCGGGGAAGTCGTTTACCCGGACTGATGCGGCGGGTGTGAGGGCTTTTTTGAACCAGCTGCGGCAGGACGGAATGAAAACCACGCTGGCAAAGAAAAAAGCGTTTAGTTTAACTTCGCAGCAACTGGTCGATGTACACCGGCAGCTTTCGACGACGATTGACAGCCGGACCAAAGGCGTCGATTCGCCTTCGTTGATCAAGGATTTGCTGGATGCCATGCCAATGCCCCATCAGATTTCCGAGGCAGCCAAGGTGAGGCTGGATCCCCAAAATGCGGTCGGAGTCAATCTTAAAGGGATCTCAGCCGGCACGGTGCTGTCGATCCTGCTGCGGCAGCACGGTCTGGTATTTTATCCGTCGCCAGTGCAGGGCAGGGGAGTCAAATTGCTGATTGTGCCCGAAGATGATGCAAAAGAGTTTTGGCCTCCGGGGTGGCCAGTGGAAGGGGCGCCTGTTACCGCATTCCCCAAGCTGTTCCAGCGCATCCCCTTGCAGGTGAATCGGGTTCCTCTGAACAGCGTGCTGACGGCGATCGAGGGTCGGCTGGATTTGCCGTTTCTGGTCGATCCAGGATACACGGATAAGGACCGCAACCCGGTTGATTTAACCAAGACACTCGTTTCGTACAACAAATCCAAAACCAGCTATTCGCTGGCGTTGAGCAAATTACTGTTGCAAGCCAAGCCTCGACTGCGGCATGAGTTGCGGCAGGATGAGCAGGGGAACCGGTTTCTGTGGATCAGCCGGCAATAACGTAGCTGGTGTCTTTCGTGGCTGTGCTCGCCAGAGCGTGGAGACCAGGGGTAAAGGGTTGCTATAAGAGTAACGCCTCCACCGTCTGGCGACGGTAGCTACATTGCTACAGGTTAGCGCTGTACCCGTGTCCCGCGACTGGCTGTATTCGGACTCAGTTCGACCGACATGCTCAGCGAAGCACCTGGCAGCAAGATCCACTGGCCGTTTTCGAATCGATTATCGACCTCGGCACGGACGCGAAAACGCTTGCCAACGCCCTCCAGCTCCAATGGCCCAGTGACCACTTGCCCCTGAAATTGGACCTCTTCTCCACCCGCCTGGCGTAGCGTGACAGTGACGCGCTGACCTTTTACATCCGAAGGCTTACAAGCATCGGATGACACGGTGCCTTCGACCCACAATTTGTCCATGCGAGCAAAACGTACGACATCTTCACCCTTTTGGACGTATTCCATCGGATGTTTGAGGATTTCCATCACGTGCCCTTCGAATGGCGTTGAAATTTGCATTTTTCCAACGATAAATTGAATTCGCCGCAGGTTAATTTCTTCCAGTCTGGCCAGACCGGCAGCTTCTTTGCTCTGATCCATGGCATCTTCCACCTCGGCACGAGAGGCTTTCATGGAGAATTTCGCGCGGCGGATTTCGTGAGTTGAGCGCGACCCTTTTCGCCCGAGGCGAACCGCCACGTTGTACTCTTCCTTGGCAAGTTCATATTTCTGAAGAGCGAGGTTCAACGCTGATTTACTCTCCGCTTTTTCGCGTTGAATTTTCAGTTTTTCACGGGCTTCATCAGCTTCAATCGCCATTCTGGCCGCATCAATTTTCCCGATGACCTTGCCCGCCGGAACAGCGTCGCCTTCCTTAACGTTCAGTTCTTCCAGCAACCCTTCCTCTTCTGCCGGGATCATAATGTCCTGCATCAGTTTGACGTTGCAGATATCAATGAACAACTCCCGACCATTGCCTGAAGATGTCGCCCCGATGCTGGCAGGGCTCGATAGTGAACTATCGACCTCGAATGCACCAAACGAATCGCGCGTGGAAGAACCGGGGGCAGGCCGGCTAACTGTTTTTTTACGGTTGCTCGAACGCGGCATCGCCAGTCCCGAACCGCCAAAGGAGGTGTTTGGTTTGGATTGTGCCGCATCCCCCAATTGGGGTTGCTCCAGTTTTGGAAGGGTACGCGGCAACGAGTACTTGGGTTTGGCATCGCTGCCGGCAGGGGAATTCGCTTTCGGAAGCGTTGGTGAAAACGCTTGGCCAAAGGCTGACGGTCCTAACGTGATCGCCGCGCAGAGTGCCAGAGCCGTACAGACGAAATTGTTGCGGAGCGAAAAGTGATACATGCTGAACCTGACCTGAGATTGTTTGACGAACGCATTCGAATAGAAAATCGGCAATATCGGATCAAAATATTTAACACGTTTACCTGACCATCACCGCAGAGCAACATTTTACGCTAGCGAGGGAGGGAAACAAGCGATTGATTGGGCCTACAGCAGAAACCAAGGTTGAAACGAAAAAGGGTGCGTTCAAACGAAGCCGAACGCACCCTTCATCAAGGCGGGATGAACGGGCGCCCCTGGGAGACGGCGGTGATGAGAACACACTTGGGGCAATGCCCGTCCACGATTAACTAAGTACGCAGCCCGCGTGCCAACTCGCATATTTTACGCCAATGCCGACGATTATTGAGATTTTTGCTCAATTTGAGCCAACAGGCCGTCTCAAATTGAGAGCTTTGTACTGATTCGAGAATCTCATGAGTCCATGAGATTCTCAGGATGGCCTCGTCGCACACGGTGCCGGTTCAGTCAGCGGAGAAGCTCCAGAAGCTCCTATAGTGAGCAGTGCCCCGGTCCCGAGATGGGCGGCCCAAGAGGGGGGAAAGGTTCAGGTCGCTTTAAACGGCATCTTTAAGCTTCATCGCTGGCGGGCGGAAGTCTGACATCTCCCGGACCAGTAACCGCCAGTTGGAGGGGGTTCCCGGAGTCAACCGCCCCAACACGCGCTGGTCAGTCGCCCCCGTCAGCCATGGCAGATTGGCCTGCATTTGGTCAATGTGCAGGATTCCCAGCATCGCGGCAACGGTGCCGGCCAGTGTATCGTCATTGATCCCCAATGAGGCGGGAGTCTGGTCTTGATCGTGTGCCTGCCCCGCCGCCGCGCGCTCTTTCAATCGCTGTCGAAGCGTCTTTTGAAGCGCTGCTTTTTTGTCTGGATGTCCAAAAATAACCGTCCGCCCGACGATTGGGACTGATCCGGAGGAAATCCTTTGGCTGGCGTGGTGCCTGACAATCTCTAATGCACCGTCAAGTGCACCAGGCAGGTCGTCGATCTGGTCGATGGGGACCTGAACCATCTGGATGGCCGGTAATTCCGCATCCAGCCCATCCGAGGCAGGCAAAAGAAACGCGCGGATAATTTCATCAGCCAGAATCACGATCCGATGCTCCTGCGCCACGCGCTGATGCCGGTCAGCAAACGTCAACCACAGCGGCAACGGTTCCAGCGGATTGCCACTGCCGCCTGACAACACGTCGTTAACGGGAAAATTATCGATCACCGTCAGGCCGGTAAGATCGGCGATCCGCTGGCTGTCGGATAGTGCACAGTAAATCCTGCTGCCATCAAAATCTTCCACCCACAGTCCCGGATCGGTCACCGCAACGGCAAGAATTCGATCGACGTATTTACCGGCATGGCGTTTGACCGCTTCAATTGCCTGACTTTGTAAATCTGCCATTTCGGACATGAACTGCCGGACATCTTTCATCCGCCGGGCATCTCCGGACGCAGACAACGCCTGCCAGCTGGCGCGAATGGATTGGGGAACAGAAACGGATTGTCCAACCACGTGCCGAAGGCGGAGAAATTTCCCGTGCCCGTCGGTCATCATTAGAACACACTCCATGCGGCTGACGAATTGATTAACGGCCAATCCAATCACCAAACGGTGTGAGCGGTCTTGCAGCACGCGATCAATCCGGGCAGCCGGGTCGTCAATCGATTGCCAAAGGTCAAACGAGATGGTGGGATAGCTTAACAACGAAATGAAAACCGGGGAGCAAAAGGACCGCGTCAAACTCCGACGCCTGTTCTTCTGAATTCGACCTTTTTGACCATTGGATTCCCCTTCAAACCACCCGAACAAGCGACTTTTTCGAAAACGTCAAGTTTACCGGCTGGCGGTAGCGTGAAAGCTCATTAATGCTAGCGGACGCGGGCCACTGCACGAACACCCGTTCCCCGATTCAAACAGGGGCCCAATACACGGGAGGCTTCCTCATCATCGACTGGCTGGCAGACGCACGATGACAAACTCGCACCCGTTGAACTTTTCCGGTTGCGGGTGCCTTGCGGACTGGGGGCAGTTGTCCGCAGATTCGTATTGTTCCAAAAACTCCAGCCACGCCCGTTCCAATTGTTCTAACAACGACCAATAAGACAGATTGTTTGGTTCCCCCGGAATGTGATGACGATGTTTGGTCGTAGGCATTGGAACGACTGAAATCAACATCAGGGTTCTGACAGTGCTTTTGACAACAACCATTGTGCGGGTCCATTGCCTGACCCGGCGACCTTTCGAATCAAGACGACAAGTTCGAAACTGGTGAAACTATGAATCAACGACGAAACTTCCTGCTTGCTTTAGCCTTCCCTGTTTTGGCATTGTGTGCACAAGATTCTGCCTCATCACTTTACGCCCAGAGCTCCGGCAAACTGGACCTTGGTGGTTTGAACGCCGGCATTGACCTGCCCGACAACCCGCTTCCCGGTGGTTCATTGGCTCCGGTCGCACCGCGCGTCGAGGCGTCCAGGCCATCGCTTTCAGGTCAATTGCTGCAAGGGCCATCGCTGGCACCCGCAGCAGCACCTTCGTTGCAGCCACCCCAACAACCGGCATCGGTTTTGACGGAGGCTGTCCCGGCACCGGGCGATCCTGCCGTTGGATCGGGAGTCAACGGTTCTGCGGCGATCGATGGCGACGCATTCACTAACGGTGACTCGGATGTTCTGTTTGATGAAAGCTCATTCGAGGGCGCGGTCTATGAAGGTGTGGTGGAATCGACCCTGTACGAAACACGCACGGTGTTGGGGCTGTCAGCAATCGGGTTCCGTCGCAACTACGGCAGCGACCGGTTGTTAAGCAATAATTTTACTGACCGGGGTGACACGCTGTCGACCAACGACACCGATCACGGAAAAATGGGCGGCTTTGAGGCGTATTTACAATGCCGGGCCAGCACGGGCGTCGGCTGGGAGTTCCGCTACTTTGGACTTGCCCCCAGCGCAAACACCGCGGCGCTTGGTAATGATCCCACGACTGTCCTGGTGGGCCTGAATAATATCTCCGAGGCCGTCGGTGATCCATCAGTCAGTGACGTTTTTGCTGACGGGAACTTCCACGCGCTGACACGCGACAGCAGCATCTACAACTTCGAATTTAACTTCCTGAAAAACCGATCGGACCTGCGCTGGTTCAATGGCATGTTGGGCAACGTCGAAACATTGGCCGGATTGCGGTACATTGATTTCGATGAATCACTTGAATACGCCTCCGGTAGCGATGTGGGAACCGGCCCGCGCCGCCTCGCGTTCAACTCATCGGTTGAAAACAGTCTGTTTGGTGCCCAGGTGGGTGGCCGTTCTGAATTCAATCTGCTTAACCGTCTGGCAGGGACGATCGGAACGAAATTCGGTGTGTTCTACACCGATGCCAGATCCAATCGAAAGATCAGTGGTCGATTCGCGGATAATTCGACCTACGATCCGAACATCGTCGATGGGTCCACTTCAATCCTGGGCTACGACTTCGGCAGCAGCGAGAGCGACGCGAGCTTTTTGGCGGAGATTGACCTGGGGCTGATCTATCAGTTCGGCCAGTCATCGCGTGTGCGATTCGGCTACCGGGCGATCGGGATCTCCGGCCTCGCATTTGCCAGCGACAATATTCCGGAAGACCTGGCCAACGTTGGCCAACTGCGAGAAACCAACGACAGCCGTAACCTGCGTCTGCGAGGTATCTACTTCAGCTACGAGTTGGGATTTTAGCCGGAGGGCACACCGTCCGGGTGTCTCACCTGAAGCTTGACCTTTGCGTTCGTGCAGAAATCGGATCCGACAGCAGAACGTGGTTAGCGTTTCCAGATGGTGGAAAGCCTTCCTCATGTGGCCGGCCTCAACCTGTCTGGCTTCACGCTTTGGCGCGCGTAGCTATTTGGGGATGTGTGGGAGCGATTGGTGACGGTTTTGCTCTTGGCCAGCCTTGAATCGGCGCGTAAAAAAACATCGACGTGATGGCTCACGTCGATGCGGGATGCTTTTAGGCCCTCAACAAGCGACTACTTGTTGCGTTCTTCTTTTTCCTTGCGGCGATCTTCGATCACTTTGGTCTGGACATTGGACGGAACCTGACGGTAACCGCTGACTTCCATCGAAAACGTACCCTGCCCCTGAGTCATACTACGCAGGTCAGTCGCGTAGCCAAACGTCTCGCTGAGAGGTACCTCGCAGAGAATCAATACCGATCCATCCGGCTTGACATCTGTTGACTCCATGATTCCGCGACGAGAAGTCAGATCGCCAACCACCGGTCCCTGGAAGGCTTCCGGGATTTCGATTTCGACCTTCATGACCGGCTCAAGCAAAATTGGTTTGGTCTTGGGCAGGTACTCGCGAAACATCCCTCGCGCGGCGGTCTGAAACGCCATCTCGGAACTATCCACATCGTGATAGGAACCGTCCTTCAGGTGGCACTTCAGCCCGACAACGGGATACTCGGCCAAAACACCTTTGACAATCGACTGCCGCAACCCCTTCTCGACGGCCGGAATAAACTGTTTGGGGATGCGACCGCTGACGATCGATTCTTCGAAGATAAAGTTGTCCTTGACGGTCTCTTTTTCTTCCTCTTCCAGCCCCTCTTCGTCAAACGGTTCAAGGTTACCGACAATGTGAGCGAATTGACCTGAACCACCGGACTGCTTCTTGTGCTTGTGATTGAACTCGGCAGCGACCGTCGGTTGCTCGCGGTAGCTCACGCGCGGCGCTCCCACTTCGACATCGATGCCGTACTCGCGGCGGATCCGTTCAACGTAAACTTCCAGATGCAATTCACCCATACCCGAAATCAGCGTTTCGCCGGTTTCGTCATCAGTTTCGACGCGGAAGGTTGGATCTTCCTTGCGGAAACGCAACAGGGCTTTGCCCAGTTTTTCAGTGTTGGAGCGTTCTTTTGGATTCACCGCCACTTTAATCACGGCTTCGGGGATGAACATGTTTTCCAACGAGCACATCTTGGCGGTTTGAGCGTAAGTTTCGCCCGACGCACAATCGATACCCATCACGGCGATAATGTCGCCCGCGTGTGCCTCGTCGATTTCCTCACGCTTGTTGGAGTGCATCCGAACGATGCGACTAAAACGCTCTTTGCGTCCGGTACGCTGGTTAAAATACGACTCGCCTTTTTTGATCGTGCCCTGGTACATTCGCATGAAGGTCAGCTGGCCAAAAGGGTCTTCGACGATTTTGAATGCCATGCCAACAAACGGCAGGTCAGCCTTTGGCTCCAGCGGATACTCAACTGACGCATCATCCCAGTTCTTGGCGCTGATCTGGCGATCCAGCGGCGAAGGCAGGAAGCTGACAATCGCGTCCAGCAGTGGCTGTACACCTTTGTTCTTGAACGCGGTGCCCATGTAAACCGGGCTGATCGCTAGGCTTTGTACCCCCTTCAGAACCGTGTCGTGAATCATTTGCTCGGGAACTTCCTGTTCGCTAAGCAGCAGTTCCATCATCTCATCGCTAAGCATGGAAAGGGCTTCGAGCATTTCCTGGCGTTTTTCTTTTGCTTTGTCGGCCAGTTCCGCAGGAATATCTTCAACGCGTACGGTCTCACCTTTCTCACCATCATTATAGAAGGCTTTCATGGTGGTCAGGTCAACGACCCCCTCAAACGTTTCGCCAGCGCCGATTTCAATTTGCATCATGACGGCTTCTGCGCCAAGTTTCTCGCGCATTTGCTCGACGACGCTTTCCGGGTCTGCACCGGTGCGATCCATCTTGTTGATGAATACTAGACGCGGAACTTTGTAGCGTTTCATCTGCCGGTCAACGGTCAGTGACTGAGCCTGCACGCCACCCACGGCACACAGAACCAAAACCGCCCCATCGAGCACACGCAGAGAACGTTCTACTTCTACGGTAAAGTCCACGTGGCCGGGTGTGTCAATCAGGTTGATCGTGTGGTCACCCCATTGAACAGTGGTGGCCGCACTGGTGATCGTGATACCACGCTCTTTTTCCAGTTCCATGTGATCCATGGTCGCGCCGTCACCGCCACCTTTGACATCTTCGATTTTGTGGATCCGGCCGGTGTAGTAAAGGATCCGCTCGCTGAGTGTGGTTTTACCCGAATCGATGTGGGCGGAAATACCGATGTTTCGTACGTTTTTTAGTTTCATCAATCAGTCCAAAGTGTTGTTGGAGCACAACGCAAACAAGACACTTGTCTTGTTGAGAGAGAACCCGGGATCGGGCAAGCCTTGAGAGTCCGTTTATTTTGGACTAAGGGGCAGAATTCTTCCAAGGCAAAATGATAGTTATTTTGCCGATTGAGGGAAGGCCATTTCCAGAGGTAAACCAGCGACGAATCCACGGCCCCCGCGTCGATCGGCCGATCGCAACAAATTGGCCCAATCGGTCCGGATCGGGTGCCCAAAAGTGCGAAAACGACTTAAATTAACTTCGCAGCGGTGTTCTGCCAGTCCTTCGCTGCTGGTTAAGGGTTCTATTAGGGAATCTGGCAATTCTCTGGCGGCCCACCCACAGTCCTGCCATTCCAGTCTGCATTAGAAGTAAAAGAATGAAATTAGCGACGCTTGTTCGATCAGGACACAGGTTTTTGAGGATTCCTTTGGGCATTTTGCTGCTCACCGCCTGCCTTAATCTATCAGGGACAAACGAATGTCGGGCGGTTGATCACCCCGTCACCAACGGCCCGCAGTCCGCCATGACCGCATCCACTTCGGCGGCACCTGCACCGACCACAGTCGCACCTCCAGCATTTACCCCATCAGCACGCGAGCCCGACCTGCCCGGTGTGGCAGCAGCCAGTGGCGATGGGCAGAACGCGATCGCCAATTTTAAGTTTCCCGGATTGAAGTGCGAGTTGTTCGCCGCCGAACCTGATGTGGCCAATGTGATCGCACTGCATCGCGATTACCAGGGGCGCATGTTTACTTGCGAGACGTTCCGGCAGGGCAAAGGCATCGAGGACAATCGTAATCACACGTACTGGCTGGATGAGGAACTGGCGGCCCAGACAGTTCAGGACCGTGTGAACTATATTGTGAAACATCATCCGGATGCGGACCAAACCTACACGCGCTTCGATGATCGCATTCGCCTTTTAAAAGACACCGACCAGGATGGAAAATCGGATTCTGCGGTAGTGTTCGCAAACCATTTCAATCGTATCGCCAGCGGCAGCGGGGCTGGCGTACTCTCTTACCGCGACAAGGTCTACTACACCAACATTCCCACGTTGTTTGAATTGACCGACAACGATGGCGATGGTGTCAGCGACACACGCAAAAAACTTCACGAGGGCTACGGAGTCCATTTTGCGTTTCGCGGGCACGACATGCACGGGCTGATTGTGGGCCCTGACGGTCGCCTCTATTTCAGTATCGGTGATCGCGGCTATTACTTGCCTGAACAGGGGATCAAGAATCCGGATTCAGGTGCAGTATTCCGTTGCGAATTGGACGGAAGTCACTTGGAAGTATTTGCAACCGGGCTACGAAATCCGCAAGAGTTGGCGTTTGATGACTACGGCAATTTATTTACCGGTGAAAACAATTCCGACAGCGGGGATCTGGCGCGATGGGTTTACGTTGTGCCCGGCGGTGACACCGGGTGGCGTTTTTACTATCAATACCTAGAAGACCGTGGACCATTTAATCGGGAAAAAATCTGGCATGCCCACGAGCCAACCGTGCCGGCATATATTATTCCGCCGGTGGAGAATCTTGGCGATGGCCCGTCGGGCCTAGAATACTATCCGGGGACGGGATTCTCCGAGGACTTCAAAAACCGTTTCTTTTTGTGCGACTTTCGCGGTGGTCCAACCAACAGTGGCGTGCGCTCATTTCGCAATCAACCAGACGGCGCGTTCTTTAAAGTCGTCGATCAGCAGCAGCCGATCTGGGGCGTGCTGCCAACGGATATCGATTTCGGTTCCGATGGAAAACTTTATTTGGCCGACTGGGTTGTCGGTTGGCTGGGCGAAGACCGAGGCAGGATTTACAGCTTCTTTGACGAGGAACTGTCGCAGTCGGAAATCGTCAAACAAGTTCAGGCGCTGCTTGCCGGAGGAATCAAAAACGCCGACGTAAGCCAACTGGTAGAGTTGACCGGTCACGCCGACCAACGTATCCGGCAGGAAGCACAATTCGAACTGGTGGCACGCGACCAGAAAGCCGCCTTGATCGCGCTGGCCACCGATGGTGCAGGAAAGGGCAATCGCACACTCTCGCGCATTCACGGCATCTGGGGACTGGGGCAGTTGTTGCGGCAAATTCGCCAGGCGCCCGGTGCGTCGGACGACATCGAATTTGTGACAACCTTCAAAAAACTGCTGACTGATGTTGATGATGAAATCCGCGCCCAGGCCGCGCTGATTGCCGGCGAATGCGCGTTGCCGGTGACCGCTGAATTGAAAACACGGTTAACGGATTCAAGTTCGCGCGTACGATACTTCGCCGCGGTTGCCTTTGGCGGGGTCGCGGAAAGTTCCGACGTTGCCAATGTTGCCGGGCTGTTGGAAGCGAACGCTGATGTCGATCCGATTCTGCGACATGGTGGTGTGATGGCACTGAAGCAAATCGCTGCGCGTCACGGTGTGAACAGCATTGATGCGACCGTGACCAGCCAGAACGCTTCGGTGCGGATCGCGGCCTGTGTGGCGCTGCGTCATCTGTATCAGGATGAGTTGTTTCGGATCACCCCCTCGGGTCAGGATTTGCAAGCGATTGGCCAGTCAATCGCGACTTTGGTGGACGACACCGCCCCCAACGTGGCACTCGAAGCGATTCGCGCGATTCACGATTTGCCGATTCATTCCCAGATGCAACGTGTCGGTGAATTGCCCGCCACCAATTTGGCGGGTGCGCTGTCCGATCATCGCACCAGAAGGATCATCAGTGCCAATCATCACTTGGGGACTGCCGGCGCGGCAATGGCACTGGCGCGTTTGGCAGCCGACGGTTCACAGTCATCACCGCGGCGCGTCGATGCGGCGCGATTGCTGGGGACATGGATGGCTCCCTCCAATCGCGACCCGGTTTCCGGTGCGTGGCGGCCTGTCGACATCACCAAACGCAACCAAACCGATGCCCAAGCAGCCATTTCGTCAGTGTTTGGCGACCTGGTCGGCGAAAATGCGGCACTGACCGAAGCCGCGATCACCGCCGCATCAACGCTGGAGCTGAAAGAAATTGGCGACGCGATGCTCCGGTTGATTGGCAATCAAGATGCACAGCAATCGACACGCGTCGCGGCACTCAATGCGCTGGGGAAAATGAAGGATCCAGGATTGGGAAAGATGCTGGAGACGTTGGCTGAGGACTACGATGCACTGCCACGTTTACTCGCAGCCACAACCGCGCGATGGCTATCGCTGACATCGCCGGATCTAGCAACGGGCTTGCTGGAAAAATCATTGACCAGCATCGATGGGACTGGCGTCCTCAACGGTGATGAACTGGTCGAACGTCAGATGGCGTTGGAGACACTGGGAAAAATGAAGGATGCGGTCTCCGCCGGGTTGTTGGAACGGACTCTTAAGTTGCTGGCCGCCGGGAAACTGGTTGCTCCGCTGCGACTCGATGCCGTCATGGCGGCTCAGGTCCGGCAAGAGGAAACGCTGACAGACCTGTTGAAAGTCCACCAGCAATCGCTGCGGAAGTCTGGAGTGCCGACGGACCTGTATGCCGATGCAATTCACGGTGGCGACATCGAGAAAGGCGCGAAGATTTTCTGGGGCAAGACCGAAGTGTCGTGCGTGCGCTGCCATCGTATTGGTGGGACCGGTGGTAAAGTAGGTCCCTATCTTTCGGCGATCGGCAAAACGCATGATCGGAGATACATTCTCGAAGCGATTGTCGAACCCGGTAAACAAATTGCCGTTGGGCACGCCCAAGTGGTGGTGCTGACCGACGAAGGGATGATGTATACGGGAGTGGTGAAAGAGGACTCAGAGACCCAGTTGGCATTGATGGATGCCGACGGCAATGTGACGCGTCTGGACAAGGACCTGATCGAAGCAATGAAGGCGGGTAAATCGGGGATGCCGGCAGATCTACACAAGCTGCTCACGATGTCGGAACTGCGTGACTTGATTGCGTTTCTGGCTGACCAGAAAGACTTTGACAGTCTGCCCGACGCGCAAAAGGCGATTCATGAGTAATGACCGGAACAGATTTCAGTTAGGAAATACGATCGGGGAAGTCTTCGACTTTTTCACAACCGGTTTGTTCCATCACTTGTTGTAGTTGGCGCTTCAAAATGGAGATCGTGTGGTTGCCACCGGATTCTCCCAAGGCCGCGACGCCGTACATAAAGGCGCGGCCAAGGAACGTGAATTCGGCCCCGCACGCAATCGTGCGGGCAATGTCGGGCCCCGAACGCAGGCCACTGTCCATCATCACCTTGATGCGGTCGCCGCAGGTTTCCACAATGGATTTCAAAGCGCGGATTGAGGACTGACCGGCGTCCAACTGGCGACCGCCGTGATTGGACACAATGATCCCGTCCAATCCCCACGCGATTGCTTTTTCTGCATCCTCCACACCAGCGACTCCTTTGAGCACCAGTTTCCCCGGCCACATGTCACGAATCGGCTTGATCCGACTCTCATCCAGCCGCCCCGAAAATGTCTCGTCCATGAACTGGCCCAATTGAGCTAGGTCAAGATCGGCGGGCATGTAGGGACGCAAGGTTTCGAAGTTTGGCTGGCCGGCAAGCAAGGTTTTTATCGCCCAGTTTGGTTTGCCCACCATCTGCAAAATATTGGTGAGTGTCATTTTGGGCGGCATGGCCAGCCCGTTACGGATGTCGCGCGGACGGTAACCAAAGGTCGGTACGTCACAAAGAATAACCAACACCTCGCAACCGGCAGCTCTAGCGCGTTCGATGATGGCGGTTCGCATCTCCGCTTTGGCCGGATGGTACAGCTGAAACCAAAAACGTCCTTCGGTAATTTCGGCAATGGTCTCAATGCTACTGGTGGATACGGTACTCAAACAGAACGGAATGTTGTGTTCACGCGCAGCACGCGCAAGGATTTCGGCGCAGCGCGGCCATATCAGTCCTTGCAAACCGACCGGTGCGATTCCAAATGGCGCATCGTAGGTGTGTCCAAAAAGATCCACCTCCATGTTCGAGCCGTGATGTTGGGCTAGGTACCGGGGAATCAGTTCGATCGCGCGAATGTCCGATGTGTTGCGGCGCAGGTTCACGTCGCCGTTGCAGCCACCGTCGAGGTACTCGAACGCAAAACGTGGAATCCGTTTTTTGGCCCGGGATCGCAGGTCGTCCACCGAAGGATAACGGCTGTCGAAATTGAGGTTGCTCATTCTTGCATTCGCTTGGTTTTCTACATTGCCTGTTTCGCATGGTTACCCCGGAAACTTTACTTCAACGGAGTGCAATAGTCCCGGCTATGGTTTCAGATTATTGAACCCGCCATCAATTTCAAAGTCGGCTCCGGTGGCAAACGCGGATTCATCGGATGCCAGATACACTGCCAGAGAAGCAACTTCTGCGGGCTGCCCCATGCGCCCGATGGGCTGGGTGGCGGAAAGATTGGCCATCATCTCTGCCTCACGTCCCGGGAAGTTCTCCTCCAGAAAACGATCTACAAACGGCGTGTGGACTCGACCGGGCGAAATACTGTTGCAGCGAATCCCATCCTGTAAATAGTCACACGCAACCGAGCGCGTCATCATCAACACTGCCCCCTTGCTCATTGAATAGGCGAAACGGTCCGGGATACCGGTGGTGGAAGCAATCGAGGCGATGTTAATGATCGATCCGCCTCCGGTTTGTTTGAACAGGCCGACAGCCGCCTGCAAACAATGGTAAACCCCCTTCACGTTGACGTTGTAAATTCGGTCCATGTCGCCGGCCGTCGTTTGTTCAACGTTGCCGATGTGCGCGATTCCTGCATTGTTGACCAGCGTGTCCAGACCGCCGAATGATTCGGAGACTTGAGCAAAAGTTGTTTGAACGGCAGACTGCTGGGCGACATCGCAGGTCCACGCTTGTGCTGTGCCGGCGCTTGCCGTGATGGCGTTGGCGACCCGTTGTGCCGATTCGGTATCGCGGTCCAGTACGGCGACCGATGCGCCCTGGTTGGCAAACCTCAGGCAGATCGCCTCTCCAATGCCCGAACCGCCGCCGGTGACCACCGCAATTTTTCCTTCAAGTCGTTTGTCAGGCATGGTTGGGTTTCTGGATCTGGTTAAAAATTATTTGGGCCATCCTTCAAGCCCAAAAGGAACGGACACGGCTACCTATTCTACAGCGCAACGTGGCTACGCTCACCAGAGCGTAGATAAACCTGGAGGTTAACCTCCCGCCGTTAGGTGGAGGCAATGCGGTTCTCCAACGCTCCACCGTCTGGCGACGGTAGCTACGTTTTTTTCGGTGCTATACTCCAACAACGCAGGTAATTCTACAACACAACGTGGCTACGCTCGCCAGAGCGTGGATGACCTAGAGGTCAACCTCCCGACGTTAGGTGGAGGCAACGCGGTTCTCCAACGCTCCACCGTCTGGCGACGGTAGCTACGTTTTTTCTGGCGTTTCACGGCCTCACATTATTTTGCTCGCCAGGGTAAAACAAAACGATAGTACAAACTTCCCTCCTTGAGTGCAACGATGGTGAATCAGCCGATCCGAATCACAGGTGCAGAAGTCACCGACTTGCGGGTGCCAACTTCCGACCAAATGCTTGGCTCAGACCCGTTTCATAAACAGCCCGACTATTCCTCAGCCCTACTCCACCTGGACACCGATGCGGGTCTGCGAGGCGTGTCGGTAGTCTTCACTGTCGGTGCTGGAACCGACTGGATTTGCCATGGTATCAAAGACCTGTGTCAATTGGTTATCGGCTCCGACCTAGCTGAATTCTCAACCGCACCAATTAACTTGTATCGTCGATTGATCGACCATCACCAGCTACGTTGGCTGCACGATGGTGTGTTTCGCATGGCGGCTGGTGCGGTCATCAACGCACTGTTCGATCTTTGGGCCAAATCACTGAACAAACCACTGTGGAAGTTGCTGGTTGACTTGGAGCCTGAATTCATTGCCGACTGCATCGATTACCGGAACATCGGTGACGCACTGACCCGTGACGAGGCGATTCATCTACTGAGACGCAAACGAACCAATGTCGCCACACGGGAAACCGCCATGCTCGCGCGCGGGCCAAAAGCATATTGCACCGCTGGCTGGTTGGGGCTCAGCGACGATGAAATCCTTGCCACGATCCAGCGTCTGCAACAGCAGGGGTTTGATTCCTTCAAACTGAAGGTCGGCCGGGATTCAGACACCGATGTGCGACGAATCAAATTCATGCGGGAGGCCATTGGTCCGGAATGCAATTTGATGGTCGATGCCAATCAGTTTTGGGGGATCGACGAGGCCAAACGCCACATCGAACGTTACCGACCGTTTGGCCTTAAGTGGATCGAAGAACCGATCGCGCGCGATGACGTAATGGGGTACGCCGAACTGGCCAACACATTTGCAGACGCTGACTTTGGTTTGGCCTGCGGCGAGCATGCAGCATCGCCGGTAATCTTCAAACAACTGCTTAAACGTGGTGCAATCAAGTTCTGCCAAATTGACGCAGTGCGCGTGGCGGGTGTTAACGATGTGCTGGCGATTATTCTGATGGCGGCAAAATACAATATCCCAGTTTGTCCTCATGGCGGTGGAATCGCGCTGTGTAACATGATCCAGCACTACGGCATGTGGGATCAAATTGCAGTGTCAGGGCAAGGGCAAACCCAGTTAGTCGAGTACATTGATTTCCTGCAGGACGCCGTCGCACATCCGGTTCAGGTGCGTGACGGTTGCTACGTTGCGCCGACCGCACCGGGTTGGGGATTGGAGTTTCACGCGGATTTTGTTCGGTTGCACCGGTTCCCCAACGGCGAGGTTTGGAAAAATCGTCCGCCGTCAAACCAAGGGACGGCGTTTGAGGCGTAAGGCTTTCGAGCCCCGAGAGGCAGTCAGTAATGAGGCAGGACATCGACGCACTGACCGGTTTTTGCTCATGTCAATTGTCCGAAAGCATACTAAAATCCACACGCCAGCGAGCGCGGTTGCATTTTCATTCGCGCTCTGGCATTCGCAGCCACGTTTTTCGCACTTCACGTTAGCGTTCCACGCTTTGCGGCGCATAAGAGTGTTTTGATGATACCGATTCCCACCTACCTATTATTTTTCAGGCCACATGAACGTCACCGAATTTGCCGAGCAAATCATCTTTGGGAAAACACTCGAAGACAAACTGCTGGTCCCCGGAAAGCTAACGCATGACGCCGGTTTTCGCGATCGGCAGAATCGTCCCAACGTGGAGAGATTAATCTCACCGGCGCGGCCGACAGGGCTGGAGATGCGGCATGACAAAGGTGGCAACGTGCAACCACCCAGCGACAACAGTCTGGAGAACGAACGCGCGCGTGGACAGTTACTTCACTTTTTGGCCAACCATGAATTACTGGCGACCGAGTTGATGGCGTTGGTACTGTTGAAGTTTCCCGACGCGCCACGCGGTTTCCGCCAGGGCGTTTTGGTAACGCTACAAGAGGAACAAGCCCACACACGCATGTACCTTCGCCGCATGAAAGAGTGCGGAGTTGAATTTGGGCAGTATCCATTGAGTGGTCAATTCTGGCGCGTGATCGAGCCAATGAAGTCGCCGATGGATTTTGTGTCCCAATTAAGCCTCACGTTTGAACAGGCTAATCTGGACTACAGCCTGCATTTCGCCAATGTGTTCCAACGCATCGGTGACCAGGACACCGCCGATGTGCTGCAAAAGATCTATGAAGATGAAATTGGCCACGTGAGTCACGGGCTCCAGTGGTTTCGGCAGTGGAAAGATCCACAGCAGTCAGACTGGGAGGCCTATCAGGCAGCACTTGAGTTCCCCATGTCGCCGCAGCGCGCGCGTGGGCCGCGCGGGGCATTCAATCGAACCGGGCGGCTGGAAGCGGGATTGAGTGAGTCGTTTATTGATTCAATCGAAGTCTTCCGACAATCGCGCGGCCGCGCGCCGGTCGTGCGGTGGTTTGATCCTGCCGCAGAAGCAGAATTGGCCGGTGAGCTGACCGACGGTTGCAGAAAGCCTGCGACGCTGCTTGACCAATTGGCCAAAGACCTTGAACTGGCCATGGTTCCTGTGGCAAGGCAAGACGATGTCATGCTGGTGCGGCGTGAACCGTCGCGCACGTTTCGAATGAACATGATCAAGCTGGGGATCGAACTACCGGAGTTCGTGTTGATCGACCAAAGACAGAAGCTGGCCGATCGCAAACTGCATCAGTTTTCGCCGTGGGCATGGACCCCCAAAAATCTCGCGATCGCCGATCCGCTGGTCGATTCAACGCGGCACAGCCCGCCGCCCTGGTCACCGAACGTGGCCGCCGTCTATCGCAAGTCATGGGCGACAGCGCGCTTGTTGGAGTGGCAATGTCAAGAGGCCCAGCACACTGGCCCGGTTACACCAGACTGGTTTACCGACCCGGCATGGGGCGGCACGGCGGTTCATGATTTGAGCGACCTGCCGGATCAGCTGAAACGGATTGCCGGATTGGGTTTCCAGAATGCCATTTTCAAGCAGGATCTGGGCGCATCGGGCCGAGGACAACGGCGACTGAATTGCCTTCAGCCGTTGACCACCCAGGACCAGGGGTGGTTGCACGCGCTGCCAACCAACGACGGTATGCCCATTGGCGTAATTGAACCGGAGTTGAACCGGGTGGTCGATCTGTCATTTTTGTGGCGGCTGGCCCCTGACCATGAAACGGCCAATTTTCTGGGGTGGACCAGACCATTGATCAGCGCCGGACGACGTTACGCCGGCACACGGCTGGGGACGGCATTATCCGGTTGCGCCCCAAGCCTGCGGCGGTTTCTGTTGGCCGATCGATGCCGACGCATCATGGCAACTGTCCAATGGTTGCAGCCGCGCATCACCGCAGAGCTCCTATCAAGAAACTTTGTCGGACACTTTGGTATTGATGCATTAGTATGTCACACTGCCGACGGTGAATTAAAACTGAAACCGGTCGTCGAGGTTAACCCTCGGATGACGATGGGACACGTGGCATTGAACTTGAAAAAACGGGTTGAACCTGGTGCAGAAGCAGAGTTTCGAATTTTTCGAAAAGCAGAGTGGGATCAGATTGCCGACAAAATTGGGGGAACCCCAATGGAGACGATTCCCGACGGACGTTGGAAGTCGGGAGTATTTTGTTTGGGCGAACCAAATGAAAATACACAGCTGGTTCCGGTGATGCTGGTGGGGCAAACACCTGAATAAATACGTTTGACCGGGATTAATCCTCAAAGTCGGGACGCTTGAGAATTTCAGATATCAGAATGGACTGGCGGATAGATTTGGGCTGGCTGAACAGTCCCAGCAGATCAACCGCCAGCCGGGATTTGTCCGGCCCATCAACAGTGGCTGCTTTGTCATCGGTCACTGTTTTGGTCCCTTCCAAAGAGCCCATCGCGTGATCAAATTTTTCCAGTCGGGATTCCAGACGTTCGTCGGCCTGGCTGACCTCCTCCGCGAGATGGCCGGCGTTTTCGGTCACGTCGGAAACCACGATCGACCGTTTGACGTGTTCCTCAATCGATTCGCGTTGGGGGCGTCGTTGGTTGGCAGGCGGTTGAGCCGGTTGAGCCGGTTGTCGGGGAGGAGGATTAGGTGGCGCAGATTTTTGCTTACGTGCGTAAGGATCTATCGCAGGTTGCTGTGATTCTTCGGCCAACCGCCTCTTGGGCGGGGCTTGAGGTGGGCGCGCGGCGGGTTGCGGCCTGGGAGGAGCCGGTGGCGTGGGAGAATGTGCCGCTCCGCCACTTTTGTTCTGCTTCCGACGCTCCGCCGCCCGTCGGAGAAATTCTTCGATGTCTCTGGCCATAATGTTTCCGTAAAATCGTCAGGTCTGCCGATAACCGCCTACCCCCGGTTCTATCCGGTTGCACCAGCCTGTGAAATTGACTTCCGCATATCCGTATCGGCCTGAACATTACGCAATTTGTAGTAGTCGAGAATCCCCAATTTTCCGGATCGAAAACTGTCCGCCATTGCCTTGGGAACTTCTGATTCTGCAGCCACCAGCTCTGCGCGACTCTCCTCAATTTTCGCGACGAACTCTTGCTCCTGAGCCACCGCCATCGCGCGGCGTCCCTCAGCACGCGCGCGAGCAACACGCGTATCGGCTTCCGCCTGATCAGCCTTCAATCGGGCACCAATGTTTTCGCCGACATCAATATCGGCAATGTCGATCGAAACGATCTCGAATGCAGTCTGGGAATCCAATCGTCTGGCCAGTACCGCTTTGGAGATCATATCGGGATTTTCCAGCACAACGGAGTGCTTTTCTGCAGAACCGATGGCACTGACGATCCCCTCGCCAACTCGCGCGATGATGGTTTCTTCGGTGGCACCACCGATCAATTGCTGCAGGTTGGACCGGACTGTCACGCGCGCAGAAACCTTCAACTGAATCCCGTCTTTGGCCACCGCGTCTAGGGAACGGCGGGCTGAACCACGCGCCGGGCAGTCGATCACCCGGGGATAAACGCTGGTTTGGACCGCTTCAAGAACATCACGTCCGGCCAGATCAATCGCAGTCGCCTCGCGAAAGCTCAATTGGATCGTCTTGGCCTTGTTGGCTGCAATCAGGGCGCGGACGACCGTACGAACGTTGCCACCAGCCAGCACGTGGGCCTCAAGCGCCTTGGTGGTCATTTCCGGATCGTTCAGTTTTGCCTGAGTCGCCATGATTTTACACGGCACGATGACACTGGGCTTGACCTTCCGGAACGACATCCCGATCAGGTCGGGGTAGGAGATTTTTGCTTTGGCGAAAAACGCCTGCACCCACCATCTAAAATAGGACAGCAGCACAATGACGACAACCAGCAAAAACAACAGTCCAATCCCGGCAATCGCCAACAAAGCGATGGTCATTGGTGCCATTTGAGCAAAGAGTGTGTTTTCCAAAATCATACTCGTCCTTTAAGTGATCCGATGGATGCTATATCACACGATTATGACGCCGTTGGGCCGACAATGCAACTTTGCCAACGTACATATCCAATAAAGTCAGCAAGGTCAGTTTCCTCCTGTCTAATTCAGACAGATTCCTTCTTCTGTTCCGGGATTAATTTTCTTACGGTGAAAAGCTTCTCAATGGGGCAGTTGGCCTTGCCTGCCAGCATCAGCTTGTTGGTCTTGGCGGTGTGATTCTGGTTGGCGTTGAAGGTGCAGCCTCATGTCGCCGATGGTCACGCACTGATCCCCGTCAGCAATAATACGACCGGCCTAAAAGGCTCTTGGGGTAGAAACGGCGATGTCGAACGGTGTGACCTCTGCTGGACGCCATGTTTTGATTAACGCTTGGTGCTCCACCGTCTGGCGACGGTAGCTACGTTTTTTTCCGCGCCGCTACCAACGTGGCTACGCTCGCCAGAGCGTGGATGAACTGCCTGTTGTCTTTCGCCCTCAGGGGCAGGCGACGAGGCTCACTGGCGCTCCACCGTCTGGCGACAGTAGCTACGTTTTTTTTCGTGCCGCTACTAACGTGGCTACGCTCACCAGAGCGTGGATGAACTACCTGTTGTCTTTCGCCCTCAG
>CALCJM010000055.1 GCA_937967505.1 uncultured Pirellulaceae bacterium
TACGCGGCGCTGCGCGACCGCAAGATCAGCGTCGAAACCCAGAAGACCAGCGTGGGCGAACAACTGGCGACCCTACAGGCCGCCGCCGACGAGCAGTTCGGGACTCATGACATTGCCGAACTACGCGCGCAGTTGGAGCAAATGGAGGCGGAGAACGAACAGAAATTGACGCAATACCAGAAAACACTAAACGAAATCGACCAGCAACTGGCTCAGATCGACAATGACCTGAAAGAAGACTAATCCACCACATCCAACGTCGCTACCGTCGCCCGATGGTACATGACCGCAGGGAAAAGGTTTTGGCAGCAGGGCAATTCCACCGGTTTTTCCACGCTCTGGCGAGCGTAGCCACGTTGAACGCAGCCACGCGCGAACATAGCCAGCTTGTCAATGGCAGCAATAGAACGGCAACGGCAGCGCGTTGTCGGCGGCAGCTTATTCGATGCCTTCTTCAGCCAAGTAACGTTCGACATCCAGTGCCGCCATGCATCCGGTACCGGCTGACGTGATCGCCTGTCGGTAGTAATCGTCGGCGACATCGCCGGCGGCATAAACGCCTTGGGCGCTGGTGTTGGTGCGAAACGGTTTGGTCCACAGAAGATAACCTGCGTCGTTCATGTCCAGTTTTCCAGAGAGGAAATCGGTGTTGGGAGTGTGACCAATCGCCACAAACATTCCGCCAACTTCCAGATCCAAAATTGAACCGTCTTTGGTGCTCTTGAGTTTAATACCGTTGACCAGATCTCCATCACCGACGACCTCCTCGACGACGCTGTTCCACATCACCTCAATCTTGGGATGGTTGATCGCCCGTTCGGCCATAATCTTGGACGCCCGGAATTCATCGCGGCGCACGATCATATAAACCTTTTGGGCTCCCTTGAGGTTAGCCAGGTAGGTTGCCTCTTCAACTGCTGAATCGCCACCGCCGACCACTGCCAGCGGTTTCCCGTAGAACACGGGAAGGGCTCCATCACAAACTGCACAAGCGCTAACCCCTTTGTTCTTGTACTCTTCTTCAGACTCCAGACCAAGCCAATTCGCGCGGGCACCGGTGGCGATAATGATCGTGTGCGTTTCAATCGGTTCCCCGTTCTTCAACAGCACTTTTTTAATGCCCGAGGATACATCGATATCGACCACGTCATCGGAGATAATGCGGGTCTCAAAATTGATGGCCTGCTGTTTCATCAGCTCCATCAGTTCCACCCCCTGCACTGCGTAGTGCGGTGCGATATCGCCAAGGCTGTTGCGTTTACGCTTCTCTTTGGGGTGATTCGGAATGGGTGGCAAATTGTAATGTCGGTCCTTATCGACCGCGCTTTCGACGAAAGCCCGAATGTTACCAAACGGAAAACCCGGATAGTTTTCAACTTCGGTGGTGTAGGCCAATTGCCCCAACGGAACCATCTGAACATCCTCACGAATGGTACCTTCGACGACGACCGGGTTAAGGTTGGCTCGCGCTGCGTAAATTGCGGCTGACCAACCTGCAGGTCCACTTCCGATGATGACAACTTTTTCCGGCACTGAAAAACTCCTCTATTGGATTCTTGATTCGCGATTCTTAGCCGACAATTATAGGCAATTTCCCCGGTCACTGGTAGCTGCCGGAGCCTGATTGCCACCAGAATGCTTCGTCGAAACAAGTCGTTGCTGACGATCTCTCCTTACATATGGTTTTCGTATTGGGTCGCACGGTGATGCCAGCGGCGGTTGCCTCGGACTGCTACAGCCGATAAGTTCCCTAATCAGCAGGCCGGATTATCCCGTGCACCAAACCATAAATCACTACCCAGCTGTTGGATTAACGCCTCAGCCGCACGGCAGTTGGCATTCAAAATTCGATTGGCACCGGTAGTTTTTGCAAGGGCCCCCTTGCATCGGTGCTTCCAGCGCGAACCGAAAATTCACATTTTTCCCATGAATCCAACCCCTTCCCATCCCTCACAGGCTTTGCCCAATCAACCTCTGTTTCTTTGCGGAGCGGGCATCATCACTGCGTTGCTCTACGCCGCCATCACCCGGTTCAGCTTTGCCTGCGAGCAGTCTGACCCGCAAGAGACGCGCCCATTACTAACAGTACTGATGCTGTTTACCATCGCCGGATTGATTTACCTGGCCATCTGCTACTGGTTTGTTTTTCGCACTCCCCGAATCCTAGCCACGGACACTCAACAACCAGGCAACCAACAATCGCAGCATTATTTGTTGTCCCTAGTGATTGGATGGGCAGTTCTGTTTCGCGTTATTCTGTTGTTTTCGGTTCCGGTACAGGAGGTTGATTTGTACCGTTACATCTGGGACGGTGTTGTTACCGCGCAAGGAATCAGCCCGTACAAGTATTCACCACAGGAGGTCGCAGAGCGCGTCGAAGTCCAGGCCGCGATGGAACGTGGCGAACCAGATCAACCATTTCGCTATCGCATTGAGTCGGATGAGCAATCACAAGTCGGCGCGTTGGCAAAACTGGCGGGCTCAACCGGTTTGAAGGATGTATTTTATTGGGTGCACTACAAACAATACACGACGCCTTATCCTCCCACCAACCAGCCATTCTTCGCCATCGCCGCCATCCTAGGGTCGCTGTTGGGAAATTTCTGGGGATACCTGTTTTCCATCAAGGCAATCCTGATTTTGTTTGACCTGGCGACTGGATTCGTATTGATCAAACTCCTGACACGCCTGGAACTACCGGCTGTCTGGTCGGTGGCGTGGTTCTGGTGTCCATTGGTGTTGAAGGAAATCGCCAACAGCGGCCATTTGGATTCAATCGCTGTTTTTTTTACCACGCTGGCGGTCTACCTGCTGGTCACAGCGCTAGTGCCGTCAGACGGTGCTCCCGAAATTCGCCGTTGTGCTTCCCGCAAAGGCGCTTTGGGGCTCACGTCGCTGGCCATCTGCATGTTGGCGCTGGGCGTGGGAGCGAAAATTTATCCAATCGTATTGCTACCATTGTTTATGACAGCGGCGATAAAACGCATTGGAGTTGCTGCCGTCATTCCCCTGATGCTGTTTGGTTGGGTGACGGTAGCGCTACTGTGGCCGATCCTGTCCCACACCGTGCCGGCAAAAGTTGCCTCAGAGTTTCTGTTTGCCCCCGTCCAACCAATTGCATCTGCCCTAGATGAATCAACAGAAGCCACTGCACCTCCTGCGGGCATCGAGGCGTTTACGCGCTACTGGGAAATGAACGATTTTCTGTTTATGTTAACGGTCGAAAATTTAAAACCGTACGGTGATCGACCGGAAAGCGTTGATCCAGCCGCACCGGGGCGTCCGTCGCGTATCTGGTTTGTGCGTACCAGCAATACCTTCCGTCATCAGACCGCAGAACAGGTCGCAGCACTGGTACCCGAGTTAAAGAAAAATGAAGCACCATTCTGGATATCGCGCGGCATCACGATGGGGATTTTTTCTCTGATCGTTTTGTGGAGCTGCGTTCGAGTCGCCAGATCGGAGGATCCCCGCCTGTTTCTAGAAATGGCGTTCCTGACGCTGGCCTGGTTTTGGCTGTTGTCACCGACGCAGAACCCGTGGTACTGGACGTGGGCCATTCCGCTGCTGTGCTTCTGCCGCAACCCGGCGTGGTACCTGTTTTCGGTAGTGTCGCTGGCCTATTACCTGCGGTTCTACTGCGAATACCATTTGAGCGGCACAGGTGGCAAATTTGGAACTGCCTATCGAGGAACGGCTTTGTTTGACTTTGTGGTTCCCATTTTGGAATTTGCACCCCTGTTACTTTTGCTGGTGACGATCGCATTGGTGCGGACAGCCAGAACGATCGGTCGCCCCGCCGACCTTGATTCGGCGTGAAGGGAAAAACCTGGATGAACCGGACAAAGCGTAAGTGGAAGCGCAAATGGAAAAATTAACCGGCAGGAAGATTGTACGCCCGTCGCAGGTAGACTATTTTCTCCCAAACGATGCGGGGCCTCCGTCCCAAAGTTCCAAAGCACGACATCATCAGCCCGATTTACTTCCCCGCATCCGCGGTTTTCTTCGATGCCAGTCCCTCTCCCTTCAATTTTCCACATAAATGTCTGAGCTATCCAACACCAACACCAACACCAACCCCAACCGCTCGCAGTACGACTTGGTCATCATCGGTGCCGGTGCAGCCGGGTTGATGGCTGCGACGAGCGCAAGCCAACGCGCACTGAAGGTGTTGCTGCTGGAGAAGAATCGAAAACTGGGCGTCAAAATTTTGATGTCTGGCGGCACGCGCTGCAACATCACTCACAACTGCCCCGCAAGAGAAATCGTACGCGCCTTTGGCAGTCAGGGAAATTTTCTCTACTCGGCTTTGGCCGCGCTCCCCCCCGAAACGGTCATCGAAAAAATTGAAGGGCAGGGCGTCGCAACCAAAATTGAATCAACCGGGAAAATTTTCCCGGTCAGCAATCGAGCCATTGACGTGCGCGACGCCCTAGTCACCATGGCGCGCGAGGCAGGAGCTGAAATCTGTAACCAGTCTTCGGTTGATGCAGTGACACGCGCCGGGGAACTCTTCCACATTTCGGTTGCAGGGCAACAGATCGAATGTGGCAGCGTACTGATTACCACCGGTGGGAAATCGTATCCCGGCTGCGGCACAACCGGTGATGGCTACGTGTGGGCGGAAAGTTTTGGGCACTCGATCCAACGTCCCGTTCCGGCTCTGGTTCCCATTCTCAGTCGCTGCCAGTGGGCCAATGATCTTAAAGGGATCACGATCGAACATACCGGCGTCGAGATCTGGTCAGCGGCAGCCGCCGAAACCACCCCGGCAAAAAAGAAGCCTCGCAAGCCCAAGCCGCTGGCGCGAGCCAATGGAAGTTTTCTGTTTACTCATTTTGGATTCTCGGGGCCTACCGCTTTGGATGTCAGTCGCGCAGTCGCACTCTCTGACAACGCCCGCGCCCTTCAGTTGCAGTGTGACTTTCTGCCAGATTTTAAATCGACAAAATTGCTTAATCATCTCAGCCAACGCCGTGCCCAATATGGAAAACAGTCCGTTGGAAACCTGCTGAATGACCTGTTCCCCAAACGACTTGCCGAAGGGCTCCTGAGTGCGGCAGGTGCTGCGCTGAATGCGCCCAATGCTGAACTATCCAACGAAGGCGTCGAGAGAATCTGTCATCAAATCAAGCAAAACCGATTTGAAATCAACGGCACGTTGGGATTTGAGAAGGCCGAGGTTACCGCCGGTGGCGTCAGCCTGCGCGAGGTAGACAGCAGCACAATGCAGTCAAAGATTGTTGATGGACTCTATTTCGCAGGCGAAATACTGGACTTGGACGGCCCAATTGGCGGATTCAACTTCCAGTCCGCCTTCAGCACGGGTTGGCTGGCGGGACAATCGGTGCCCGGGTTGAAACCGTAGTTGAAGGTTTTGCGAATTACGCCGACCTTGCCCTTGATGATTGGCATTCAGTCGCATGAGAGGACATCCACCGGATCAATAAATCAATCGTTCTACAGAGACTTGCGTTCCAGTGCTGAATTGTTCGGCATGGCCAGATTACTGACGATACCGATTTTGGACAGTGCCACCAGCGACAGGTAGGTCACATCCACCTCCCACCAACGGTGTCCATGTTTGGCCGATCGCGGGTCGGCATGATGGTTATTGTGCCAGCCTTCACCGTTTGTCAGCAATGCAAACAGCCAATTGTTGCGGCTGTCCTCACGCGTTTCGTAGTTGCGATATCCCCACATGTGGGCGGCACTGTTGATCGCCCAAGTCACATGCCAAGTGTAAATTGTACGCATAATCACGCCCCAGAAGAAACACTGGGCCGAACATTGAATCATGCCGGCAACCGAACCTTCGAAGATCGCACCGTACAGGAATCCCAGTACGGCAAACGGAATCGTATGGGCGAGGTACACCAAAATCCAGTTTTGGCCCTTTTGCAGCCACATGTAATATCGGTCCCGCATCAGATCGCGGCAGTATTTGTCAAACGCTGCAGCCGTACTCAGCTCCCGATTGTCAATGAACAACCATCCCATGTGCGCCCAGAACCCGCTGACGTTGGGCGTGTGCGGATCCGGCTGGTGATCGGAATGCTGGTGATGCACACGATGCACCAGCACCCAGCGTGCCGGTGAATCCTGAAAACTGCAAACCCCCAGCGTCGCCAACAGGTACTCGAACCACTTCGGGCAATCGAAGCCACGATGCGTCAATAGCCTGTGGTAGCCCGCACCAATCCCCATTGATGTAAAAAAGTAGTTCCCGATCGGCAGAAACAGCAACCCCCAGACGCTGAAAAAGTACGGAATAAATGCCAGCGGAATCAGCAGATGAAACGCCACAACCGGAACCACGTACTCCCACAGAATGCGACTGTCTTTATCGACCATCTTGGGTTTGGGGACGCGCTTCCCGTGCACCGTCGGTGCCTGTTCAACATGGATGTCCTTGGCCCTGAGGTCTCGATCAGAAAGTTGCGATTCGTCTTTTGATTTTTGTTGTACGTCAGTTGCCATAGTGGATGCCGGCCGCGGTTACCGGTGCGAAAGCTTGTTGTAATAGTGTTCTGCACAGTTTACTCCTGCACGCAGAACGAAGATACCGCAAAATACCGACCCTTTTGTCGCAATTTCTGCTCGCAACCTGTTGAATTACCAAAGATTGCCTTCGATCAACGATGTGCATGCGGAACCGCCAGTTCTCTATTGCCATCGCGCAAAATAAAATACAATGCAGCGTCAACATGTTGAACCAGCCGACAGCCCCCTTTTCACACCACCATTGGTGACCAATCTTCCCATGCCTGCCTCCCGTTTCTATCGCAATCTCAAACGTAACGCGACACCGTGGTTGATAGTCGTGCCCGTCGTTCTGATTTTCCCTGTTCTGGTGGGCACCACGGCCGGTTGTGGTTCAGGAGAACCAATCGTGGTCAGCTACAGTGTTGCTGAAAAAGAGGCCCGCGAATCGTGCGAAATCGCCCAGCCTGAACAAGATCTCTATGATCAACTGATTCAAACGAATGAACAGCAACAACTACTCGATTCGCTCACCCGCAAGCTTGACCGGCTGAAAGGGTTTGTCCAACGCTACGTTCGCAGTGGCAGCGAAATGCCGATCCGCGCGAACCCTTCCTGGGTCAGCGGCCAATTCACCGCAACGGGTTTGAACTGGAACGGTTTTTCTAAACGCTTTCACGACAATGCGACAACGGTTGATCGTTGGCAGACCAGCAAACAAGCCCCGCAATTCAATGGAGAAAATGCATTTGGGAAATTTGTCGATGACAGTTTCGCCGTTTGGGGAAAATCCAAGGGGTTCTTGCTGGACCTGAAACCTTATTCGACCAATTGGTTGGAAGATCAACTTGAAACCAGACTGGTCGCCGAAATCTATGGCCAGACCTCCGATGGTCTCGGACAGCAGGCGACTGCGATCTGGGTCACACGCTGGCAAGTCGATTCCGTGCACAAAGAATTGACGCTTGTCTCGGCGAAAATTTTGGCCCAGGAACAGGTTACCCTTCAGGTCCCCGAAGGCAGGCTATTTCACGATTGCACCGAATCAATTCTCGCCCCCACCGATCTCCTCAAACGACAATTATCTTATGGGCTTGACCAGTGGGCCGCCCGTGTACCGGGGTTGGACGTTGTTGGTGATCAGGGAATTGCCGTCGGGGATATCGATGGAGATGGGCTGGATGATTTGTACGTCTGTCAGGCCCACGGGCTGCCGAACCTGCTGCTGATTCAGAATCCCGATGGCTCGGTCAGTGATGCGGGGCAGAAGCATGGTGTCGATTTGCTGGACCAGTCACGCGGTGCGCTGATGGTGGACCTAGACAATGACGGCGATCAGGACCTGGCCATCACGACCGATAAGAGTCTGGTGTTGATGTCGCAGAAGCGCGATGGCAAGTTTCAACTGGAGCATGAAATAAGCATCGGTCAGGACGGCCACAGCCTTTCGGCAGCAGATTACGACCAGGATGGCGATCTTGACCTGTTCGTTTGCAAACACCGGTCGATCAAATCGATTCCGGACCTGATCACCATTCCCGAATCGCATGCTGATGCCTCCACCGGCGGCCGAAATGTTCTGTTGCGGAACGACGAAGGCTGGAGTTTTCGTGACGTCACCAACCAAGTTGGATTTACGCCGGAAAGCAACCAGCGCTACAGCAGATCGGCGGTCTGGACGGACTACGACTTGGACGGTGATCTGGATTTGTATGTGGCCAACGAATGGGCGGCCGATCAACTGTTTCGCAATGACGAAGGCTGGTTTAGCGAGGTCGGCGACAGGTTGGGAATGACCAGCCCGGCCCAACATCGAAGCGTTTCCGCTGGCGAGTTCAACTTGGATGGCAAACCGGACCTGTTTGTAGCAACCGATTCCCCTCTGGCGGCTTGGCAGCGCATTTCCGGTGATGCCCAGGGCGGGGAAAAAGGACCTGCACAAGATGCCGATCGCAAATCGATCCTAGGTGAAAACCAGATCTGGTTTTCCAAAACAGTTTCAGGCGGTACGCAGGGGGATACTCAGGGGGATACGCGGGGCACGCAAGCGGGATTCGACTCCTTTTTTCTCCGCGCGCCAATCTTTTCCGCCGAATCAGCTTTCGGATCCGTTGCTGCCGATATCAATAACGACGGGCTGGATGATGTGATCGTTACCAACGGGCATCTCAGTCGCTATTCCTCTGATGATATTGGAGGGTTGTTTTATTCCAATCTGTTTACCGGGGCCTCGAGAGACAACTCGGTGACCGGCGTTGTTTCGGTACGGCCGATCGAGTACGACATGCTGGGCTTGATAAGGTCGGGAACTTCTGCGTTTGGTCAACAACGCAACCGGTGTTACCTGAGTATCGGGAAGTTGGGGTTTGCCAATTTCTCTGGTGTCTCGGGCGTCGATTTTCTTGATGACGCCCGCGCGGTGGCAACCACCGACTGGGATCACGATGGCGACGTGGACGTGATCATGACCTCCCGCAATGGACCTCAGCTACGAATCCTGTCCAACGAAAACCGGAAACAGAACGGCTATCTACATTTTAAATTAAGAGGGACAACGTCCAACCGCGACGCCATCGGTGCCCGTGTAGAATTGTTCCTGAACGGGCGCGATGCCCCTTTGGTCAAATTTGTCAGCGCCGGTTCCGGCAACCTCAGCCAATCCTCTAAACGCTTGTTTTTCGGGCTGGGAAACAAAACCCGTATTGAAAAAGCCGTCGTGACGTGGCCTGATGGCAAACAGCAAACCTTTGACAGACTGGTTCCCAACACGCGTTACGTGATCACCGAAGGCCAGGAAAAACTGGCCGAAACAAACAACGTGCGTTTCAAATTGGTGCAAAAACGCAGCGACCTACAGGGCGAAATTAAACGACCGCCGATCTCGATGGCCCGGTTCCGACCTCTGTCTTGGTTGCCCAATATCGAATATTTGGCCAACAACCAAAAATGGTATGCGGTTTCTCCAGTCAACGACGCGTTTACGACAATCGTTATTTGCGACGCCAGCCCCGAATCGAAAAAGGTCCTCGACGATCTGGTTGCCGGTGCATCTGCGTGGCGAGGAAAAAAGCTGGATGTCGTTATTCTGTTTATTGACCGGGAAGCGGATTCGGATGAGGCACGCCTGATTTCCGCCCGCCGTTTCCTTCCCACCGATGTGCCCTTTCGCTGGGGTGCGTTGTCACTGTCCTCGATCCAGAAACTGGAGTACTACTGCGGACACTGGTTCTCCAACCAGCAACTGCCACATTTGCCGTTCGCGCTGTCAATGACCAATTACGGACAGATCGCCTCCTGCCATTTCCCGGAAGGTACAGCGGGTGATGATTCCGGGCAGACGGACTCGTCAATCCAGTCCTTGGCCAAAAAACTCGCAGGGGACCTGGCAGCGCTGGTTGAAGATTCGGGCAACACAGGACTGAATGACCGCGGGATCTGGATCAACCGGTATCGCACGGAGGATTTTTCGCGGCTGGTTGTTCAGTTTCGTGAGAAGGGCATGGAACGGACCGCCGACGAAATGTTCTTCCGCTCACGTCCGCACATGGCGTTACAACTAACCCAGTACGCGGCCGAACTGACCGCTCAGGGCGACCTGCAACAGGCGATGCGATTCTACCAACGCGCGATTAAGCTTTACCCGGAAAACGTTCCTGCACTGGTAGGACGAGGGAATCTCATCCGCCAACAAGCGTTGGGAATGGTCGATGACGAATTATCGGTGAAACTTCAAACACTGGATCAAGCGGCCGAAAGTTTTGCCGCTGCGTTGGCATTGGACCCTTTCAGCACCGAGGCGATCATCGGGAAATCCAATATCATGATCGATAAAAGCGAGACGTCGGCCGCTATCGTGGAACTGGCGGCGTATCTCGAGGTCGATCCGGGCCGAGCAGAAATTCATGCGATTCTGGGGCGGTTGCATTTTTCCAAACGGGACTTCAATTCAGCTGCCAGACATCTATTGGCGGCGTATGAATTACGCCCGACGTTGCCCTACGTTGCGGGAGATCTGGGGTACCTATATCTATCCAGCGGCCAGCCCAAACTGGGACGGAAATTCTTGCGTCTGTCCAACCGCCTCCAGCCCAGCGACCGCAATGTCATCAAACACTTGGCGGAAGCGGAGTTTGCAACCGGCAATTTTACCGAAGCCGTTAATCTGCTGACGCGCACGGTCAAGCTACATCCCAATCATCGACGTAGCAAGCAGTTGCTGGCATGGCTGCTGGCGACCAGCCCTTTCGAAGAGGACCGTGACGGGGGGCAGGGGCAAAAACTGATCAAGCCACTGGTAATGATGATGGGTGATCGATCGCCAACGACCCTTGAGGTCTATGCCGCCTGTTTTGCCGAAACGGGAGACTTCGATCAGGCGGTACGACATCAAGAGAAAGCGATCGCACTGATTCGCGCTGAAAAATCCGAGGACCGTTACTCCGAAGACCAGAAAAACGGCATGGTGGCCAGATTGGAATTATACAACCGTAAGCGCCCTTACCGAACGGCCGATCTCATGCAGATCCCCATCGAGACAACGACCAAGGTGAAGTAGACGGCGCTGAAGCAACGTGGCTACGCTCGCCAGAGCGTGGATGAACGGG
>CALCJM010000056.1 GCA_937967505.1 uncultured Pirellulaceae bacterium
TACAGGTCAAAGTGCAGGCACCGAAATCGCGCAGCTGTATGTCTCCGGCGAATCGTTCGAGATCGCGAGGCCGATGTTGGAGTTGAAGGGATTCGCGCGTGTGACTTTGGAACCGGGCGAGACGAAAAATGTAACCATTGAGCTTGATGCAGACGACCTTCATTTTCATGACACGTCTCTGCGTCGCGTCTTGCCTAACGGCAAATACCAAGTTCGCGTCGGTGGTTCGTCGAGTGCACTTGGCAATCCCGTCACACTCGTCACCCGAGCAGCGGCTGATTCCAAATAGTTCGCGATTGCGTTTGTTCCCAATCCGCGTTCAGAAGGGGCCGTGCCCCGGCACGATGATTCGATGAACCGCACATCGTCCACTTGGAAATCTGCAAATACTCGACAGTCCAACAGCTCTTAATGGAGGTTCGGTGAAGGAAGGTTCTCGCTTCCAAATCCATTTGCGAATAGCCGCTTCAACATGATGATGTGCGTGGAGAATAGCACGGGAAGGATGAATGTCGGAACCAGCAACAGTGGTAGACGAACGATCCATGTCATTGAGGTCGCTGCCGTGGTTTCGCAGTAGATACCGGTTCCGACGGCTGAGAAGAGATCAATCAGGCCAACGATATTCCAAATGATAAGTACCGTCACGCACCAACGATTCGATTTCATCAGCGTCACATACGCGATGACCGCAAGCCCTGAAAATGCTGCGAATAAATCGCCGTAGCCAGCTCGGTTAGCAAAAAGTTCCGGCAGCAAACCTTCGCTTGCCATGGCCAAAAATGCGGCTCCGATCGGCGCTCGAATGGCATGCCAGCAGATAAATTGCTCTATCGAAATTGAATCAAATCGTTCCCGAAAGGTCTTGTTGAATCGGTTGAGCAACAGGATCAGAATTGTCCCGCTGGCAATGGTCAATCCGATCGCTTGAGGTTGAGCTCCATCGTAAACACCAGTGAGCCCAACGATGGCTACCACACATAGCCAAATAGCAAAGACGAAGCTTGGGGATCCGAACATTGAACTGCATTCTGGAAATGAATGGGAATGAATCAGGCTGGGATGTTTTCTGCGGAAAGAAGCTGGATCTCTGTTAGCTTAATCAATTATTCAGAAACATGTCATGTCTACGGCTACTGAGCAAGTTAGGCTGGCTGTCCATCTTTGATTACTAAGCGGATGCGTTTTGATCTGTCACCGTTATACCGTTTGACCATCGGACGCGGTGCTTAAAGCAGAAAAAAAGACGTAACCAACGCCCGGCTCTCAATAAGCGATGACCTTTGGCAGTGAGCTATTTGTCGTTCGTTGTCGAATTTCAATCGGTGAGTTCGACATTGAACGATTGGTTAGGGGCTGCTTAAAGGATTACCGTTGAAGTGTTGCTTTCGGTATTTGGTGGGGCTCAAGCCAAAGCTCTTCTTGAACTGTTTCGAGAACTGGAAGATGTCCGTGTAGCCCACTGCTTTGGCGATGTCTCCCGGTCGCAGGTTAATCTCGAATAGCATTCTTTGTGCAACGGACATGCGACGGCGGATGACATACTTGCTGATGGTTGTTCCAAAATGCTTACGAAACTGATGGCAGAGATGGCTGCGCGACATGCGGGCCATCTGCGCGAGTTCATCCAATGGCGTTGACTCCGCAAAGTGAGCATCCAAAAAATCGCGGACCTGTAACAGGTTGGGAGGCACCTGCTGAGATTGGTGATTCGGTTGGATATGTCGCGCGATTCTGCGAATCCAGTTTTGAAAAAGATTTTGCAGGATGACCGGATCCGGAGACGCGTTTGCGTTCATTTCTTCCATCAAGTCTCGAAGCGTTTCTGTCATCAACGACTCCTGTTCGATTTCGATGGGAATCGCAACTGGTAAATTATGTTCCTCGACTTGCTGAGCAACCCACATGCCTTCGACGTGCATCCACGAGTGCGGTTCGACATCAGCAGTCTCGCCCCAGCTGTAGAACTGTTCAGCCCCCGGCGGCCAGAGGATAAGTGTGTTTGCTTTGACCGATGGCTGTGGGTTGCTGGGCGAAAGTCGGGCAGGCATGTGGAAGTACATGATGAGCCAGTCGCCGGTTCCGATGGGGCGATGGACGTTCGCGTTGAACATCGGTTCACGGATGCCCAGCCCGCGCACGTTGAATGCGGAAGACGGAGAAAGTTCATCGCCAAACCATTGCCGCTGCCAGTCCTGTTGCTCACTCGAAACCGAGCGCCACATGACAAACTCAGGTGGTTTGGCTTCTTTTCCAATCATCATGGTGCTCTCAGTAGACGAATCAAAATCGCAATCTGTCACAAACAACGGCAATTCATGCCATTTTAACTGCGGCTTGAGCTGTTAAGATTGCAAAATCAGACAAAACTTTAGC
Organism: uncultured Pirellulaceae bacterium; assembly: GCA_937967505.1. Lineage (GTDB taxonomy): Bacteria > Planctomycetota > Planctomycetia > Pirellulales > Pirellulaceae > Mariniblastus. The sequence goes on from CALCJM010000056.1 coordinate 2,377, forward strand.
GAGGATCGTATTTTGAACCAAAAACTCCTAGTGTGGTCGGTGACCGCTTCGTTGGCCGGCTTTCTGTTCGGCTTCGACACCGTCGTGATCTCGGGCGCTGAAAAGACGATTCAGCAACTGTGGGGGCTTGGCGATTTCCAGCACGGGCTGGCGATGAGCGCGGCTCTGTGGGGGACGGTTCTGGGATCGTTGATCGGAGCTTGGCCAACGGATCGCTTTGGTCGAACGAAGACCTTACTTTGGATCGGAGTGTTGTATCTCTCCTCGGCGATTTGGTCAGCTTTGGCGACCGATGTTTACTCCTTCATGATCGCGCGATTCATTGGCGGGCTTGGCGTCGGGATTTCGACGATCGCGGCTCCGCTTTATATCTCCGAGATTTCGCCGCCGCAGCGCCGCGGTCGTTTGGCTGGGATGTTTCAGTTCAATATCGTGTTTGGAATTTTGATTGCGTTTGCATCGAACTACATCGTCGGCAAGATCGGCGGTGATAACGCTTGGCGATGGATGCTGGGCATTGAAGCGATTCCCGCGCTGATCTACACCGTGATGTGCATTTCGCTGCCAGCAAGCCCTCGATGGTTGATCGCCAAGCGACGGGATCAGGCCGGCGCCGAAACCGTGTTGCGGCAAATCACTCCGGAAGCTTCCGATTCAGAAATCAAACAGTCGGTCGATGAGATCGTTGCGGCTTCCCATAGCGATCAGACCAGCGCGTCGGCGGAACCGTTTTGGACGCCGCGCCTGAAGACTCCAATCCTGATTGCGTTTCTGGTGGCTTTCTTCAATCAGTTGTCGGGCATCAATGCCGTGTTGTATTTCGCGCCGCGTATTTTTGAAATGACGGGGCTCGGTCAGCAGGCTGCTTTGCTTCAGTCAATTGGCATCGGCGTCACGAATCTCGTTTTCACTTTCGTTGGCTTGTGGTTGATTGACCGGCTTGGGCGTCGAACGCTGTTGTACATCGGGTCGGCGGGCTACATCCTTTCGCTGGGCCTTTGTTCGTACGCGTTTTTCACCGAAACGTTTAGCATTGTTCCGGCTTGCATCTTTGCGTTCATCGCGGCTCATGCAGTTGGGCAAGGAGCCGTCATTTGGGTGTTGATCTCTGAGATCTTTCCCAACCAGCACCGTGCGGCTGGGCAGTCGCTGGGAAGTTTTACGCACTGGATTTTCGCGGCGCTTCTGACAACGTTTTTTCCCAAGATGGTCACCGCGTTTGATCCGGGGTACGTCTTTCTGTTCTTCTGCGTGATGATGGTGTTTCAGGCGGTTTGGGTGGCGACGATGGTACCTGAAACCAAAGGCGTGCCTCTCGAAGAGATGGAAGCCAAGCTGGGGATACGTTCTTGAACAGTAAGCCGATAATTGTTGGTTTGGGCGAAACGCTCTGGGACTGCTTCCCTGATCGCAGTTGCTTGGGAGGCGCGCCGCTGAACTTCGCTTGCAGCGCCGCTGAACTCGCGCAAAATGATGAAGCGGTACATCTGGTCAGCGCGGTTGGCAAGGATCAGCTTGGAACCGATGCGATTCAAAAGTGCGAAGAACATCGCCTAAACACTGCCAGCGTGCAAGTTTTGCCACATCCGACAGGTCGAGTGTTGGTTGAACTCGATGCCGCCGGCGTTGCGGAGTACCGGTTCGAGGACAATGCGGCGTGGGACAACATTGAGTGGAACGACGAATTGCGAGACCTCGCTTCGCGCTGCGACGCGGTCTGCTTCGGTTCACTGGGGCAGCGAAGCGCGGTGTCTCGAAACACGATTCAGTCTTTCGTCGAAGCGACCGATGAGAATGCTCTTCGCGTTTTCGACATCAACCTTCGACCACCCCATGTCGACAGAACAATCATTGAACAGTCGCTGCGGCTGGCCAATGTGCTGAAACTGAACGAAGACGAACTGCCTGTGCTGTCGAAACAGTTCCAGATTGACGGTGACGATGGATCAATCTTGCGAGCGCTGGCCAAGCGTTTCGGGCTGCGCGCGAT
>CALCJM010000057.1 GCA_937967505.1 uncultured Pirellulaceae bacterium
TCTTCTTGGGCGGCTTGACGATGTCACTCGATGGCGACTTCGAAGATGTCGAGGAGTCTTTTTTCGCCTTGGCAAGTTCCAGTTCCAATGCAGAAATCCGTTGCGCCTGGATCGCCAACTGTTCGGTCAACGTGGCAACCAACTCTCGAAGTTCAGCGATAATTGATGCATCGGATTTCATGCCGAACAATAGCGGAAATCAAAAAAACACGCACTACCAATCTAAAAGCCGTGAACGGTTACCCAGCTCCAAAACCCGCACCAAATACATTCGTCGATCAGAGTCCTGAGGGGCTCATGCGGCGACTGAAAAGCGACTTAAATCACCCACAAATTCTTCCGAAGAACCAAAAAAGTAAGGTCACCCAACCGCAACCAGTCCTTCCGTTCAGGGAGTCGCAAGTGCTAGGTTTCTGTTTGAATTGGCCCAGACCGGATTGGACTGAATTTGTCGCTGGCCGATCGAATAATAGTCAAAATTAGCTTGGGCAAAGGCTGATCGATCAAGGCAATTCCTGCCGTCGAACAGGACAGGGGTATTGAGGTGCAGACCAATCTGCTGGGCGTCTGCCGCCAGATATTCTGGCCAGTCAGTCATCAGGACTAGTGCATCACATCCTTCCAGTGCTGCCAGTTTGTCGTAGTGGTATTGGATGCGGCTGCCATAAAGTGTGCGGAAATGTTCGATCGCTTGCGGATCGTGCACCGATACTGTTGCGCCCCACTTCAGTAGCGAATCCACTAACTCGATCGCCGGAGCTTCCCGGATGTCATCGGTGCCAGGTTTGAAGGCTAGGCCCCACACGGCAATTTTTTTTCCGTCAAGCCCGCCTGAAAAGTGTCTGTGTATCTTTGCTGATACGACTGTCTTCTGTCGCAAGTTGGCCTCATCGATCGTATGCAACAGCCCGGTATCGCTGCCAATTTTTTTTGCCTGACGGATCAGTGCACGCACATCTTTCGGGAAACAGCTGCCGCCATAACCTGCGCCGGGTTTGAGAAATTCCCAGCCGATTCTCCGGTCGGTACAGATTCCGGATCTCACTTCTTCAATATCCGCCCCCAAGCCTTCGCACAGATTGGCCATCTCGTTGATAAAACTGATTTTCATCGCCAGAAAGCAGTTGGCCACATACTTCGTCATTTCCGCACTTTCAGGCTCCATCACCAGCAGTTCACACCCGGAACTGGCCAGTAGCGGTGCATACAGGCGTCGCAAGATATCCTCAGCACGATCACTGCGTACGCCCAAGACAATTCGATCGGGCCGCAGGCAGTCATCGATCGCCGTTCCCTCCTTCAGAAACTCCGGGTTGTTGGCGACCTCCAAATAGCAACCGCGTTTGTTTTCGATCAAATGTTCGATGCGCCGGTTAGTACCCACTGGGACTGTACTCTTGATGACCACAAGGGCTTCTTCGTTGGCAATTCGGGCAATCGATTCGGCGGCCGCCTCCAAATACGTTAGCGTAGCCCCCCCCGTTTCGTCCTGTGGCGTGCCCACAGCCAAAAATATGACCTCTGCATCATGTGCTGCCGCAGCAGCGTTAGTGGTAAAGTCAAGACAATCGGAACGTCTGCCTGTCTGAATAATTTCTTCCAGGCACGGTTCGTAGATCGGAAGCAGGCCTTGTCGCAAGTTGGCAATTTTTTGCCGGTCGATATCGACACACGTCACTTTGTGACCCTGAATAGAGAAAATAGCTCCGGTGACCAATCCAACGTATCCGGTCCCAATTACACAAACTTTCATGATGTTTTCCTAGAGAGTTTTTAAACAATGGGATCGACGTGATGCACATTCTCGTTGGCAAGGTCTGTGCCAACGTGGAAAAGTGCCGGAGATGCACGCAATGCCGGTTGCAATCGCATTCGAACAGTCCCACCCGGTAATAACACCAGTCGAATGCAATGCAGACTGTCATTGTTTCAGCCATGTTCGCCACGTTTTTCCGGGCGTTGGATTGGCCGAAGGTCAGTTTCCCGATATGCCGGTAGTTCTTGCCGGAAATCAGCGATTCCGGGGGCTGGCACGAAGAATGCTTTGGGGTTGGCTGGCTGTCGGTCTCGCTACCGGCACCCATTGAGCACCGGCACAAAAATCTTCCAAGGATCCAATAGGCATGAATTCGAACAAACGAAACAAAGCTCGCAGTGCTTTCTGTCGAACTCTTAACTTTGAGAATCTGGAGCCGCGCCAACTGTTGGCCGCCGACCCGTTGGTTGCGTGGGGGCTGTTGCCGGCGCAGCCTTTGGTCGCCGAAACGATGGATGTTTCCTTTCAGTTTTCCAACCAGGGCAACTCACCCGGTTTTGGCCCCTATGTGGATCTCGTTGTGCCTCGCGGCGAAGCTGTCAATGAGGGTTTGAGTTACGTCACGGGCAGTGCTTCGTTGATGGATACCGGGGTCGATGCAACGGTCATCACCTTCGACAGTTTGGGACTTGCGACCCATCCGTTTGCAGTGGACGGATTGGGGCAGCCACAGCAATTGACGGCGAATCCCAATGACCAACTGGTCGTGCTTCAGATTCCGTTTGGCAGCTATACGCCAGACCAACCGGCGATACAGGTCGATTTGAAATTAGCCGTTGGCGGAGAGGCCGACTTTGGCCAGTCATTACCGTTGACTGCGACTGGTGGTTTTCGCTATGGGAGCGATGCGCTGGATAACCCGGACATTGATCCCATGATTCGCGCGGGCGAAGTTGAGCTGGCCGTTACGCCGGGAATTGTGACGACCCACATTCAATACATCGGACCTGAAAACGAAACGGCGGTTGGTGATCACTATGCGCGCAGTTACCGGGTTACGTTTGATATCGCCGAGGGCGCGGTTGTCGATGATCTCCAATTGGTGACCCGGTTGGCGGCCAGCCAGTTTCTGGAGAACGTGCGCGATGTTTCCTGGAGTGGCGGCGCTTTGGAGTTCTCGCCTGGTTCGACCGATCCCGGGTTCGGCAGGACTTTGACGCTGTCAGCCAGTCGCATTACAGGCGTGGCTGGAGAAGACGGCAGTTTCATTGTTGACTTCAAAATACCCGTCAGCGACGCCACTGGCGATCCGTTTGTCGATCCGGTTCTTGGTGACGATCTTGTTGCCGAAGCGACCGTTTCTGCGGCAGGAACTTTGGTGCGTAGCGCAGCGACACCGGAATTACCTGCGGACACGGTAGCATTTGTATCAGTTCCTGCCGTTCACCATCTACAGGCCGAACTGTTGACCGTCCAACAGGACGTCTCGTTGGCACAAGACAACCATGCGACCTCGTGGAGCCCGGGAGATGTCTTAGATTACGCGATCAATTTTCAGGTCGCGGACCATGCAATACTGGATGATGCAGCACTGGAGTTTGTTGTGCCCGACGGCCAGTCCATTAATCTGACAGGAGCGATATTGACGTTGTACGGATTGGCGGCGACCAATGGAGTTAGTCAAACATTTGCCGTTACACCAGAGTTGACCGGACCGGCAGGGCAGGGCAGCGAGACCTACATGGTCGATGTCGCTCAGACGCTTGCTGATGCGGGGCTGGATAGCCGTCTGCACGGTGGAGCCAGTGCTGGTGGATTTGGGGTGGCGGTAACGGGAACATTGTCCTTTCAGGCAATGATCCAGGATGAATTTTCCGGTACGGTGGCGTCGGGCGATATCAGCGTTGACGAAGGCGATGTATTCACATCACAAGTTACGGCTACCGCGACGCCAGTTGATCCCGAGACCGGATTGGCAACGGGAAATGTGACTACCGACAACAGCCAGACTCGCAACACACTGCGCGTCTCCCAGGTTCAAACGGCCGTTCATGCCATCAACGGAGTCACCCATCCGGAGGTGCTGTCAGTTTCGGCCGGCGATCTGGTAACCTTCAGCGTTACGCGCGATGTACGCAGTGGCGATGTGGAAGATTTGATGCTCAGCAGCTTTCTGCCGCTGCCAATCTTCGATCTGGCGGGGCTCCAGTGGGGGGATGGAAGTCAGGCGATCCCCGGAGAGAATCAAATACAGTACGGGGCCAACGATACCTTCCAAAACGTGCCGGGGGTGAACCCGACTCTGTCAGTTGACCTAGCCGACAATCGGGTGAAGCTTGACTATGGTGATATCGACTGGAGCACCAACGAAACAAAAACAATTGAAGTACTGATTACGGTACGTGTGGTCGACCAGCCCTTTGCTGACGGTCTGTCGTTGACCCAGCTGGCCAATACAACGCAGGGCTCGTCCAACAATGGTGATTTCTCCAGCAATGCGCTGGCCAATGTCAAATACGTTCGGCCGGTGTTGACGATTGAGAAAAATGTGACCGGATCCGATAACTCCAACGCTTCGCTGGTGGCGGCAGCCACCGGAGCAGGGACGGATATTCGGGGCGTCGATGCTGGCGATGTGGTGCAATTTGAAACTGTTGTCGAGAATATTGGTCTCGGCCCCAACGGTGCGTACGATACGTTGATTCGCGACTCAATACCGGCGGGGTTCAGCATTGCGCCGGGCGGATTGCAGTTACAGGTGATCGATGGTGACGGCCTTGCCGTTCCCTATCAGGGTGTGGGAACCGGTACGTCGGTTGATTTGTTTGGCGACGGAATTGAATTGACTTCGGCAATCCCGGCGATCGACGATCAGACGGATTCCAACCGGGTCATCTTGCGTTACGAGTTGGTTATTTCCGACGCGATCGTCGCCAACACCAACCATGGTACGTTGGCGTCAATCGAGCACTATGCGGCACTACCATCGGGAACCAGTCATGTGACCTCGGCCATCGAGGACGATGCGCTGATTGCTGTTGCCACTTCAGAAGTTGCCAACGTGCGGGTATCGACTGATCAAAGTCATACTTCCGGGCGCAATGTAGTGATAGGTGAAACGGTAACCTATACGGCCACAGTGACCGTGCCCGAAGGACGAATGGACAACGCGCTGTTGACGATCAATGCACCAAGAGGGCTGGCGTTCAATCAGGTGATCAATATAGCGGCATCAACTGCGATCAGTTTTGATGGCTACAGCGCCGGCGACCTTGCCAGCCGGATCACCATTGATGCCACGCGTTCAGGCGTGCGTGACGGAGGAACTCGTCTATTGCTGCCGGTGGGAGGATTGACCAACAGTGATGCCGACAATGGTGTATTGGAGACGATTGAAATCACCTACACGGCGACTGTGACCAACGATCCCAATAATGACAGGGGGGATCAACGTCGCACCACCGCAGTTTGGACCTATGACACCGGGGCGGATTCCAGCGACGCCAGTAAGGTAAAAATTGTGGAACCCGCTCTGGAAGTGGTGACGGCTTATAGTCAGACGGACGCCGATGCACTGGATCATGTGACGGTGACGGTAGATATTGTACCGGGGCAGGTCCTGACTGCGACTGCGTTTGACGTATTATTTTCCCAGTCCCTGCCGGAGGGAGGTAGCTACGTCGAAGATTCGCTGGTGGTGACTGGAGGAGTCAGCCCCGCATCAATTTCTCTAAACAATGGCCAGATCAATGCCAGCTGGGCCAGTATCGCAATCGATGAAACGGCTCAAATCCAATACGAAATTACTGTCGCCACGGACGCTCATGCTGGCGAAGAACTCAGCAGCGACGCGACCCTTTCCTGGACCAGCCGCGCAGGTGATCCCGGCCAAATTTCGTCGCACAATGATTTGTCGTATGAACGAACAGGTGACCCATCGGATCCGGGAACGTCCGCCAACGATTACTCGGCCCTGTTCCAGTCAGCACTGCAAATCTCACCGGTAGACATTCAGATTCAGCTGGTCGAAACCAATCTTGCCCACACGCCGGGGGACGCGCTGACCATTGGTGAAAGTGCCGTCTATGAAGTCACCGTTACCGTTCCCGAAGGTGTTCACAGTTTGTCCATTGATAGTTTTGATCTGGTTGGTCAAGCGTCGGTGGCTTTGCAAAACTTGACTCTGATCGCGGTAGGAGGCAATCTGACGCTGGACAGTGGCGTGGTCGGCGATGAAGTGTTTCCCGATACCAACGGGCGGCTGTCTTTCGATTTAGGGACGGTCACCAACACGCCTGACAACGTCGCCAGTGCTGCGGACAGGCTGGTCTTCCGGGTGACGGGGTTGGTCAGCGACATTGCCGGGAACGAGGCCGGCGATGTTGCTGTGGTGGCAGCCGAAGCGCACTACCAAACCAGCACCTCAAATGCACTGGCCAGCATCAACCTGGTTGAACCGAAGTTGATTCTACAACAGACCGTAAGCACTTCCGAAGTTGATGCAGGCGATTCGGTAGACGTGACCCTGACGATCGACCACGATACCGGCGGTAGCCAAACGGCGTTTGAAATTAACTTGACTGAATCTCTGCTGGGAGCGGGATTGACGTTTGTTCCCGGGTCGTTGGAGGTGTCAGGGGGGAGCCTGGTTTCCGGGGGAGAGGCTGGTGATTCGACGTTTACTGTCGCTGGCGACGATCTCGACCCGTTGAACGCGATCGTGGTGACGTTTGCGGTGACGGTTGCTGTTGATGCTGCGCCGGGAGCGGTGTTTTCTCTCTCTCCGGCGTTGGCTTACACCAGTACCGATCTGCCCGCTGGACGCGCGTATACCGAATCGCTGGCTACAGAATTATCGATCAACGCAACCACGATTTCCGGGTTGGTTCTGTTGGATGCCAATCAGGATGGCGTTGAGCAATATGGCGATCGCGGGATTGGTGGGGTATTGATTACGGTTTCGGGACAGGATCATCTTGGCAATGGCGTCTACCGAACCACAGAAACGTTGCCGTCCGGCTACTATGAATTTACGGGGCTGCGTGCGGGGACATACAGTGTCATCCAGTCGCAACCCTTGGGCGTGTTCGACGGGATCGAGTTTGTCGGCAGCTATGGCGGGCAGACGGGGCAAGACCGGTTTGATGGTCTCCTGATTGCGACAGGTAGCCGGGGCGTGGCTGCGGGGTACGTGTTTACCGAGTCTCCGTTGACGTGGATCGAAGGCACTGTGTTTCTCGATGATAATGTAGACAACGTGCTGGCGGAAAACGAACGAGGTATCCCCAACATCGAAATTACTCTCGTTGGCACCAATAATCTTGGCGATAGTGTCAACCGCACAACGTTTACCAACACGCGTGGCTATTACATTTTTGATCAACTGGACCCGGGAACGTATACCGTGACCGAAGGCGTGACGACAGGATATTTTGACGCGTTCGAACAATTGGGTACCAATGGAGGGCAGGTATTGAATGATGCATTTACAGGGATTGTGGTTAGTGCTTCGAGCCCGGGCAAGCAATACAATTTTGGCGAGTACGCGCCCGCAGCGATCAACGGCAAGGTATATATTGACTATGATCGGGATGAAACGCTCGATCGCTACGACGGACTGATTGCGGGCGTCGAAGTATCGCTGACGGGCGTCAATGACCTTGGCCAGGCAGTTGATTTGTCGAAGACGACTGGCGTGGACGGGAGTTATATTTTCGAATCGTTGCGTCCCGGAGAATACCAGGTGCACTCACAGCCGGTAGACGGGCTGGAACCTCTTGTCTCCAATGTGGGGGGCTACCTAGTGGCTCCTCCGCAGGGAACGAAAAAAGGAGTACCGATTCTGAATGGATTTGAACAAATTCAGCTGACGCCCGGTGCTCAGGCGCTGGGATTCAACGTCGCTCATGCCGATCCGTTGTACTTGCCGTCAATTCTTGCACCGTCATTTGAATCGCAAGTCGTCTTCAGTAGCGACAATAGCTCCGAGTCATTTGTGGTACAGGTGACTGATGAAAGTGCGACGATTGAGTTCGGCGGCCAAACGTATTCGCTCGACAACAGTCAAACTCGCTCCATTCGTCTACTGGGTACCTTTGGAAATGATACGCTGACCTTCACTGGCAGCACGAATGAGGAAACCGTCAATCTATACCGGGACTACACACGCATTGAAGGGACTTGGTTTGAGACGATCGTTTACGATGTCGAGACTGTAAATTTTATCGGTGGAGGCAATGAAGACCTTGCCCGTTTCCACGATACTGACGGCAATGACGTATTTGTAGCGTCGCCATTTTCGGCATCCCTGACAGGAAGCGCGTATGCCAACAGTGTGGAAGGGGTCCACAGGATTTATGCCTACATGAGCGACGGATTTGACACGGTAACACTCACCGGTCAGGAGGGTGTGCGGGATAATTTTTCAGCCAGTTCTGGAAGTGCACAGCTTTACAACGGGGATTTCTATCTGTTTGCCAGCGATTTCGATACGGTTACCTCAACCGCAACTGACGATCTGGATCGCGCCTATCTGAAAGGTTCCAGCGGGGATGATCTGCTGACCGCCGGACAATACGTTTCGCAGTTGACCGGCAGCGGTTTCGCATTGGAGGCCAATGGCTATCACTATGTCAACGTGGCAGGGAGTCGGGGGGGGAACGACACGGCGGTACTGACCGGTTCAGATACGGATGACTTCTTCCGCAGCCGACCGCAGGAGGCAACTTTTGACATCGACGACCGACGTGTGATCGCCCGCAATTTTTCAACCGTGCAGGCAACAGGCGGTGGGGGACACGATGAAGCGCGTGTCTATGATTCTCATGATGACGATGTTTTCATGGCAGATTCAACGACGGCTGTGATTCAAACGCCCTCCAACGAAACGACGATGCACGGTTTTGATCGCGTGTACGCCTACATGGAGGCTGGCGGCAGTGATATTGCCATGGTTACCGGTAGCGGTGACGCGGACGTGTTCAAGGCATCTCCGGAGCGCTGGACATTGGAAGGTGGCGGAGCCTACCTGTCAGGCATTGGGTTTACCAATGTTGTCGCTGATGGCCAATCGAATGACAAAGCTTACCTGTACGATTCGCCGTTTCACGACACACTGGACCTGACCACGGACAGTGCAACCCTGTCGGGGCAGAGGTTCTCCAACACCGCTAACGGGTTCGGGAAGGTTAACTCCGAGGCTGGCGGTGGCAATGACCGGGTTCAGTTTCAGGACGGCGCGGTTCGTTCGACGGTCCGTTTTCATGAAGAGAAGGCAACCATCTTTGGCCCCGGTTTCAGCTACAACGCAGCAGGTTTTGACACGCTTGACGCCTACTTCGCCACGCTTGACGGGCTCGACAGCGTCGATTTGGTGGGTCGAATCGACTTCGCCTGGCTGGATGTCGATTCGCTGGATAAAAAGTACAAGTTGAGTCTGCAAATCAATGAAGAACTGGATGCAATCGATCTAAAGAAACGAATCGGGCAGTTGGTTCAGGGGTGACCCGGGGTGACCCGTTCAAATTTTCAGTCATTTCCTGTCGGCGCTTACTGGCAGTTTTACCGTCCGTCTTCCAGTAATGTCATTGCCCGAATCCAATACCTGTAAAGTTTACGATTTTTTCGTTTGGCATCAGAATCGCAAAGAGTGAATCACCAATTTTAATGAAGCCAATCAGGTTTCAGATTCACCTGTATTCTAAGGAATATCGTCATGTCTTTATCGCCTCGAGTACCTTCCAAGATCCGTGCTGATTACTCTTATCGCTCCGTACGTGCGTCTTTTCCAAATGAGAAATTCATTTCGGTTTCTTTTGTTATTCCAGCGATGAATGAAGAGGCAACACTGGAAGAACTGGTGCAGGGTATTCTGACTAATGTTCCTGACGCTTTCACTGCGGAAATTATCTTCATCGATGATGGGAGCACTGATGACACCTGGCCAGTTATTCAGGCGTTGGCCGATTTGCATCCCGACACCGTGCGTGGCTTGCGGTTCCGCAGCAATCGGGGAAAAGCGGCGGCTCTGCAAGTCGGTTTTGAGGCTGCGGCTGGAGAGTTGATCTTCACCATGGATGCCGATCTACAGGATGACCCGCGAGAAATACCGCAGTTCATCGAAAAGATCAACGAGGGGTATGACCTAGTCAGCGGGTGGAAAGCGGTGCGGCATGACCCCTGGCACAAGGTGCTGCCCAGTCGCATCTTCAATCGCATGCTCAGTCGTTTTAGCCAAGTGAAATTGCACGACCACAATTGTGGGTTCAAGTGTTATCGACGCGATGTGGCCAAATCCATCGACCTGTTTGGTGAATTGCACCGAATGGTTCCGTCACTGGCAGGGATGCAGGGGTTCAAGGTGACAGAAATCGTGGTCCGGCACCACGCACGTCAGTTTGGCGAATCGAAGTACGGGATTGAACGATTCATTCGTGGCTTCAGCGATATGTTGACCATGGGGTTTTTGCGAGTCTATCGCGAGCGACCCGGTCATTTTGCCAACGCTTGTTGTGCCGTTCATATTTCGGCGGCAGTCGCAGCTTTTGGTGCCAGTTTTTTCTGCGGACTGAATTCGATGACGGGGGTGGTGCTGCTGGTGACGGGCGTTGGATTACTGGCAATTTCGAATGTCTGTTTCCTGATAGGGGTCTTCAGCGAACTGATGATTCGGAAAAGCCAATTGCAACCTGCCTGCGACCATATTGTGATTGACACTGATCAAAATCGACAGCAAGGATCCAAACAGGCAGAGCAGGTAAATCCGGCAACCGTTCAATCCGGTGTGGCGGCAGACTCGGGAAAAGGAGGCAGCAAGCAACGAGAGTTGCAACCGGTCTGATGGCGAGCCATCGCCACTTTTTGCCAACGCGGCGCGTGAGTGAGGGGTACCGCCCTCACTTACGCACCGGGTTGATTTTTGCCATTTTACAACGATCAGGAGACGCTCATGTCAAACCAAACTCAAAACATTCTTGTTATTACCTCAACCTATCCCCGTCACGAGGATGATTATGCGGTGCCTTGGATGCGGGAAATACACCGACAGCTGATGGAACAGGGACACACGATTTCGGTACTGGCACCATCGTGGAAAGCACTCAAGTCGCATACCCTGGATGGCATTAAAGTCACACGTTTTCGCTATGCTCCGGCCAGCATTGAAACGCTGACTCACGAGGAAGGTGCGACTTACAAGATTCGCAAAGCCTGGATGCAACTGCTGGCGATTCCCTATATCGTCGTGGGCTGCATGTACGCTGCCATGATGGCGTTTCGTGGCAAGTACGATGTGATTCATGTTCACTGGCCCTTCCCCCATGGAATCATGGGGCAGGTGGCTCGACTGGTGAGTGGAAAACCGCTGGTGATCATGTCCCACGGCGCCGAATTTTCACTGGCCAGACGGAAGCCATGGGTGATGCCGTTTCTTCGTCAAGCGCTGCGGTCGGCTGATCTGTTGATTGCCAATAGCTCTGACACCGCCGCTATGGTCTCTGATTGTAGCGAAAGAGACTGTGTGGTGTTGCCCTATGGAACCACAGTCAGCGCCGCTGATGTGGATAGCGTGAGCAAACGCCAGCCCAATGCCAGACCGCGCGTGTTGTTCACCGGCAGGTTGATTGAAAGAAAAGGACTTGAGTATTTACTGGAGGCGGTTCCCAAAATTCGCCAACAGGTTTCCGCCAAGTTTGTGATCACGGGTGATGGTGACCAGCGGACGAGGTTGGAAGCACTCTCAAAAAGGATGGGGTTGGAGGACGATGTCGAATTTTTGGGGTTCGTTTCAACCGAACGGCTAACTGAAGAGTATGCCAAATGCGACGTGTGGGTGAACCCGGGAATTATCGACAGCTGGGGTGATGCCGAGGGGCTGGGGATTGGATCGATCGAAGCCTACAGTTACTTCAAACCCGTCGTCGCCAGTCGCGTTGGAGGGATTCCTGACACGATTCGCGATGGTGAAACGGGGTACCTAGTTCCCCAGAAAGATTCGGCGGCTTTGGCCGCGGCGATTGTTGACCTGTTGGCCGATCCGGAAAAATGTGAACGCTTTGGCAAAGCAGGATTTGAGTTCGTCAAAGAGAGATTCTCGTGGGGGCGTATCGTCCGGGATCTGGAATCACTGTACGAAACCGTTCGTGGCAGCAAGGACGATCGATCGCTCCAGCAAGCAATTTGACGACCTTGCATAATGCCAAGTGCAACATGCCAAGTACAACAAACGCTGAATCACTCCATGTCGGACAATCCCATGACCTCAAAACGTATATCTTCAAATCTGTTCAGCATGGCCAAGGCGATGATCACCTCGGTTGTGCTTGTCCTGATCGCCGTCGCCGCTTGGAAACTGAACCAGAACTATGACCTGACTAGGTCGGTTTTTTCGTTTGCTTTTGTGGGCGGTACGCTGTTGGCCGTTCTCTATCGGGTGATCAATCCTGTCGGGTGGGCGATGATTTTACGCGGTTTGGGTTTCCGGGTTTCGTGGTGGCACTGTATGCGAATCTGGCTGCATGGTGAGTCGCGTCGTTGGTTGCCCGGAAGTATTTGGACCTATGCCTCGCGAGCGACTTCCGCACAGGAGGTAGGGGTCCCTGTTGCTGTTGCGTCAGCCTCCATGTTGGTTGAATTGTTGGTCACGATCGCGGCGGCAGTCACCATTGGTATTGTAGGTACGTTGATATACTGGCAGCAACTTTCCGGTATTGTCAGAGAATCGATTGGCAGATGGGGAATCGCCAGCCATCAGGTCATCACTGTTTTGGCCGTGCTGTTGATGCTGGTTGGAAGTGGTGTATTCACAAAACTACGGATTGTCGAAAGGCTTGAATCGTTGGAGGAGCGAATTGATGGCTTGCGAGAGGTCCATTTTGCGACTCAACCGTTTGTGATGTCGTTTCTTTTCTTTTTGGCAATGGCATGTTTAAACGGGATGGTCAACCAGAGCCTGCTGTTCGCCCTTGAGACTCCATTGACTGTTCCCTTGATCGCAATGATGGCAGCCACTGCCATCGCATGGGTGATTGGCTTGCTCGCGTTTTTTGCACCGGGGGGATTTTTGGTTCGAGAGGCGGTGCTGGCTGCGATTCTATTGCCTTGGCTACCGTACGATATCGGGTTTTCACTGGCCGTGCTGTCGCGCTTTACCCAGTTGATTGCGGAGGTGGCCGGGATGCTGATGGTGATGGCTTCGTCGTCACCCCGACAGCATGGTAGAAAGATTGTGGGTGGAATAAGGGAAAACCATCGCTATCCGTCGGCGGCCCGCCTTTGAAGTGAGTGCATCCGGTAAAACGCCACAGGAAACGATTTGGTAGCGATGGGTAAGGCTTGTATTTCAAGTCAGCTTGTGACGTTTTGAGCGAATAGGCACGGCAATATCTGCCGGGAGACGATCGGCCTTTCACATTGACAGGAAAATTGACCTACGTTTTTTACAGGTCAACTTGAATCAATGAAATGGCGGCTCCCAATGTCTTTTGCGAATACAAATCTACCTCTCCCGGGCGTTATCGAATCAAGCACTATCCCGGCTTGCTCTGGCGGTCGCTCGCTGGTGGCGATCGATAACGACCCTGAGGCGTTGCGATCACTGGTCAGCCATCTGGGTAGTGTTGGAATCGGGATTCAGACTGCAAATAACGCGACGCGCGGGTTGGAGCTCATTGACGACACGACGGCTGTCGTGGTGGTGAAGCTTCACATGGACGGATTGAGTGGATTCGATGTCCTCCGTTTTGTAAAGAAGCACTGTCGGTGGGTTCAGGTCATCGTATTGACGGAAGCCAGAAATGCGCGGGATGCTGTGGAAGCCATGCGTGAGGGGGCCTATCAGTTTTTTACCCGGCCAACTGATCCGGCAAAGATGGTCGATACGATTAATAGAGCGATGGAGGCGTCAAAACGTTGTAGAGCTTCCATGGGAATGTCGGCCTCGCTGGCTTCTGCCGCGACGGCAAAAGCTGATCCAGAAAACACGATTCAGAGCAAGTTGCACCGGCAGATTGACCAAATTGCCGCGCTCGATGCGACGGTGTTTATCGGTGGGGAGACGGGAACTGGAAAATCGACCATTGCAAAACTGATTCATCAAAAAAGTAGGCGTCGAGGTGGCCCATTTGTTGCGGTCAATTGCGCATCGTTGCCTGGAGACTTGATCCAGTCCGAGCTTTTCGGGCATACCAAGGGAGCATTTACGGGAGCTGTCAGTGAGCGTTGCGGTCATGCGGAAGTTGCCGATGGTGGTGTGTTGTTTCTGGATGAGATTGGAGATCTGCCACTGGACCTGCAACCCAAACTGCTCACGTTTCTGCAGGACCGAACTGTTCAGAAGTTGGGTTCGTCCAGAACCAGACCTGTTGATGTACGACTGATTACTGCCACGCATCGGGATCTTGCCGAAATGTGCCGGGAGGGAACCTTTCGGCAGGATCTCTACTTTCGGTTGCTGGTGCTGAGTCTGGAGTTACCTGCGTTGCGATTGCGGACGGAAGAATTCGAGAGTATTGCCAACGGGATTCTCAATTCGATCTGCCGGAAGCAGTCAATTCCCGACAAAACGCTTACTCCTGGCGCGATCGAGATGCTCAAAGCTCACCGCTGGCCCGGAAACTTTCGCGAACTGGAAAATGTAATCGAGAGAGCGATTGCCTTTGCGACAGGACCAGCGGTCACTCCCCGTGAGTTACTGTTTAGTAATGTCTCCCTGGACCGGCGTTCCGCGTCGCGCACCGGCACTCCATCTCTGTCTGGGCATGCAGATTTCTGCGATTCAGAGCGGCAGGTTGTGGCACCGATCCGGCAGGAAGCATCTCACGAACCGGCGCAATACCCAAATTCAGATACACAGCCGCCGGAGAATGCAAGTCTCATTTCCGAGGGCTATCAGTTGGTCGGAAAGACGCTCGAAGAGATTGAGCGTGATGCAATTTTGCAAACGCTCGAAGCATTGGGGGGCAACAAAGCCAAAACGGCCCGCACGCTCGGGATCAGTGAAAAGAGCATCTACAACAAGATGCGGCGACTGAAAATTACACGGCCGAAAAATAGCTGACCTATAGCTGACCATGGCTGAAGTACCCGGTGTATTGGGCCTGTCTTACTGACCAGACATTTACTGACCAAACATTTGATGAGCAATGACACGAGAATTGATTCGAATAATTTTACAGGCGGTGCGCACTCAGCTTTGGTCGCTCACGCTGTTGGGATTGACCCTGATGGGGTGCGTCCTGGTGGGGTGGTGTGTGATCTGGCCTGCTTATCAAAACCCGCAGGCCCGGATGTACACTTCCAGTTTGGGCTACGCGTCGGTGTTGCGCCAAACAGACAGTGCGTTTCCGGTGAAATCGGCCGTGGTTTCGTCGCGCACGATTGTAGGAAAGTTTATCGGTGAAGGTTTGATGCAGAGTGAACCGGTACAGGTACCGATGGTGGCGATGGCCGGCATCAAACACGTTCATGCGGTGGAAGGGCAGCAAGTGCGATCCGGAGACCTGATTGTCGAGCTGGACGATTCGCGCGTACACATGAAAATTGAATCTGCCAGAGCCGCTTTGAAAACTGCCAAATCGGAACTGGAACGCGTACGACTGGGGACGGTCAATGTTCTCCAAGAGGAGCGCCCTGATCTGTTGGCACTCCGCGCACAGTCTGCTGCCGAAGAGGTCAAGCTTGCCAGACAGATCCTGAAATCGCACCGTGTGCTAGTCGAAAAAGGTTCCATCAGTCGATCGGAATATGCCCAATCCAAACTGGCTTTGATTCGGGCGCTGCTTGGTCAACGGGAGAGAAATATTGCTGCTGAAATGGCCGCGTCAGGGCGGCAATCGAGTATCAAGATTGGCGAATCGGCGATTCGGGAAGCCGAACTGACATTGGAACACCGAACCTCGCAACTGAAAGACTACCGTTCGTATGCTCCAGCTGATGGAGTGGTCGAACGTGTTCTGGTTCATGCAGGTGAATACAATCAGGACCCCGGTCGTCCGGCGGTATTGTTGGCCTGCGGTTCATGGTTTGAATGCTATCTGGACCAGACGGCCCTGGGATGCGTTCAGGTGGGGGACCGGGTTGAAGTGCGTTTGAGTGCCTATCAGGATCGTGTTTTTTCCGGTGCGATCCAACGCGTGCGGCCGCTGGTCAATTTTGCACTGGGGGGACCGGAAACCAACCGCCCCATCCGCCCATTGGGGACCGGTGCTCCGGAATGGCCGGCGACATTTTCAGTGCGAATTGCACTGGAAGAAACGCAAGAATTGGTGGTGCCGGGCCTGACGGGGTACGCCACGGTTATCCAACAACGGCAGACGTTGGCCGTTCCGCGCGGGACCGTTTCTGCGGTGTCAGGAAATCGGGGAATTGTTTTCGTCGTGGACGAAGAAAAAGAATCATTCCAGCCTCGCAATGTTGTCACCGGAATTCGAGACGACCAGTTTATTGAAATCAAGGAAGGTTTGCAGGATGGCGAAACCGTTATTGTCGATGGCCACCAGGTGCTCCAGCCGGGGGATCGAATTGCTGTTTCGGCCGGGCCGCCTTCAGACCCGATCCGGGACATCGACAACTCTCCGCCAGCCCGTTTGGTCAAGTCAGGAGCGAACTGATGGTCGCTGTTTCACTGAACCGGATTTTGTTCGCGATGGTGGCGTGGGCAGGATTTGGCTCGATCGCATTTGCCGTGATCGAGCCATGGTTCTCCGTTCCGCTGGCACCCCCACAGGGGGTGCTGTGCGCCGCAGATATGATCGATCAACAACCGCATTTTACGGTCTGGTTTCAGGCGGTTGTGGCCGTTGGGGGGATCGCAATGGCCGTTTTGTGGATGAGGAAGTTTCGGTGGACGACCGTTGGCACGGTGATCGCCTGTCTGTTGGTTTGGGTTCCGCTGACATATCCCTATTTCGTTGTATCGCGCAGTCCGGAAATTTCTGCTGATGCTGCCTGGCTACAGTCACAGCACGACAACCTGACGTGGCTGGGCGGCGATATCTTTGCCAATGCCGAATATGCCAACAAGGGCTGGAAATCGAAAACGTATTTGATCGACACGCCTCGGCAACTGGCAGTTATCAAACTCCCGTCATGGTCGCCGTGGGAATTTGGATTGCACCGATGCGAAGACTTGCTGCTGTGGCTGGGATACTCCAATACCTACTGTCAGTTCGTCAAACGGGGATGGGTAATGGCGATTCTTGGGGGCGCGCTGTTGCTGTTAGTGTCTCTACAAGACAACGGCACGCTGATGTATCACCGCGCCGGATTGGCATTGGCGATTTTCACGACTGCTGCGGGCCTAGCGGCGGTGGCCGGATGGTCATTGCCCTTTCAAGCCAGTCAAAATATACGCGCTGCTGCCAAATTGTGCAGTCAAGGCAAATATGACCTGGCGCAACAACGTCTGGAGGCCGCCGTTGACGCACTGCCGGTTCTGGCACAGGACACCAACTACCTGTCCCAGCGTGGTGTACTCGATCAGCGACAAGGTATCGATAGCGAATACGCCACGCTGCGGTCAGCACGTGCGCTGGAGACATCCGGACGTTACGAACAGGCTTACACGATCTTGCGGAGGTTGGTCAGATCTGAATCGGCAGCGATTCGTCGCGAAGCACTGCGCGGAGTCATGCGACACGGTATTCAGGACTACAACTGCGCCCGGTTTGAGTTGTCGGCCCATAGATTTCGCACTGTGCTCCGCCACCAACCGTGCAACGTAAAGATCATCTATTTACTCCAGTTGCAGGGGATCCGTGAGTCGCGGTTGTCGTCCGTCAATGCCATGCGTGACTGGATGTATACGGCCAGTTCGAAACTGAACTTTGGTACGGTCAAAATTCTGCGCGCTGTCTCGCAACAACATGCGGCGGTCGCGGCTGGTTTGGAAGGTAATCCGGATCAGATCTGGTCGGCCCTCGGGAAAGCGAAACGTCCATGATGTGGCAATCGCCTGAACAACAAACGCCGACTGCGGCGAAAGCTCACGTTCTCCTCTCGCTGGTGCTGATGATGGCGGGGTTTGTGCTGGTGGTGGGATATGCGGTCGCGCGATATCAGCAAACGTCGAATCATCCTTTGCGCGTTACCAAATTTCCCAAACAGTGGATTCGCTCCCCGGGGCCACTTGGCTATGCGGGCTATTTCCGGAAACGTTTTGATCTGCCGGGGGCCGTCAAGCACGCGTGGATCAAGATCGCGGCTGCTGACGCCTACGAGATAAGTATCAACCGAAACCCGTTGGGGCACAACTATCTCTGGCGACCAACGCGCCCCTTCCAGAATGGTATCAGCGAGAAAGGGCAAAAGCTGCTTAATCAGGAGCCAGCGATGGCGCTGAATTTTCCACGCGAGTATCAGTGGGAAGGTCACGATACGTGGCGGCTGCCGACGTATCATGAAATCACGTCATCATTTCGGCAGGGAAAGAACGTGATCGCAATCGATATTGAGTCGCGAAGCGCCCCGGCACGTGTTGCATTTGAGGGAGAAATTGTTCTTTGGACGGGCGAAGCGATTCCCATTCAAAGTGATGAAACGTGGAAGGCGGAGCCCGTGCCGACCGGCCCGCAGTTGTTGGACTGGACCGAGATCTACTATTGGGACGTGCAGTGGCGTCAGGCGATCGTGGCCGAACCACCCGGACACCGCGGTTTTCGGACTCACCCGGAAGCAATTTATCGCCGACCTTTTTTGGCTCGCTGGATGCGCCACCAGCAGGCGGGCGGTAGCGATCGCGTCACCTTTGAAACCGACTGGAAAATCGACGGACCAATTGACGAGGCCTATCTTCGGTTACTGGTCAATCGCAGCTACGAAGTGTTGGTGAACGGAGTTCGCGTGCGCGTCGCATCCGCCAAGCCGCGTGATCTGGACCAGGGAGACTGGGTGTTTGGACGCAGTGAAGCGTTTGACCCCACCAGCAAACCCGAACTGCTGGACCCGGATGAAGTCGGAGACTCGTTCATCGGCACCCGGTTTCAGTCACCCCGCAAGGCAGACCAGCTATTGGGTGAGTTTCGGAACCCGTTTTCTCCCCAACTGACACCGTTTCGCTATATCCGTACCTACAACCGAGCCCAGGATCCGGGAGTTTTTGATCCCAAACGAACACTTGCCGAATCCCGTCGCACGCCCGAGACACCTGACTTGTTTCCCGATTTGCCGCGTCCCAATGCACTCAAGCATGATCTGGCAACAGGCGGCTACCTTGGTTATAGCATCGGCAATTTGCTTCGGCAGGGGAGCAACCATCTGGAAGTGCGATGCGGCCACCAACAATCGGCCAACTGGCCTCCACAGATTGCGGTCGATGGCGGCGCGATCCTGAGCGATGGTGCAGAGCATGCTTTTGTTTCGGAACACCAGTGGACCGCGCGCATGATGGCAACGAAAGGCTCGCCGGCAGTTCTGGATCCCGGAGATACTGTTCAGGCTGTTCAGGTGTTGGGGCCCGTCAAGGTAACCGGAAAACAAATGCCGGGTTTTCAGTACCGCGGCATCGCCATGCACCCGGAATCTTTTGACAGGATCCTGCCGAACACATTGGTGTGGGTGACCGCGATTACACTGCTGGCAGCCGGCTTTGTTTTCTTGGCGACCCTAGCATATGGTTGGATTCGGGGCAGCCGGGGACTGTTTTTTCTCTCCACCTGTCAGAATCTATACGCGCTGATGTTGACCGCGGTAATCGCCATTGGGATGGGCGGGTTGCTCGAGTGCTCATGGACCGAGCGTCATGAAATTCTCTGGTTTATTGACGGCAGCATGTGGAAACTGGTCTTTGCTGTCGCGATTGTTGGGGCCGTAAGTGTCGGATTGGCGGATTTGATTGGCCGATTCTGTTTTGAGGGGGTCAGGCAACGCGGGCGCAGTCTTACTGATTGTTTGAGACGATTACCCGATTCGCGAATTTGGTGTCACCTGATCATCTGGATCTTGCTGCTGGGTGTTCTGGTCCGCGGCTATAAACTGGATCTGCAGCCACTGGATGATGATGAATATGCATCGACCCAGGCGATACTGGCGATCATGGAAACAGGTGCGCCAAAATTTGCGGCCGATAACGTCTACTACACACGCAGCCCGTTGTTTCACTATGTGACGGCGGCGCTGGCGCTGCCATTTGGTGGAAATCTCTGGAGCCTCCGCCTGCAAACCGCTGGCTGGGGAGTTGCGACGGCATGGCTGGTCTATTGGTGCGGTGCCCGGCTGTTAAATAATCGCTGGGTGGGGCTGATCGCGATGTTGTTGATGTGCCTTCATCCATTCGAGATCTTTACCGGCCATGTCGTTCGCTTTTACCAGATGCAGCAGTTCTTTGCGATGTTGACGATGTACTGGTTCTGCCGGGGCTTTGTGGGTACCCAGTCACAACGATATCGCATCGCCACATTGGTTGCATTCTTGTTGGCTGTGCTCAGCCAGGAAATTACTGCCGCAATGGGGCCGTCCCTGTTGTTGGGCTATTTGGTGTTCAGCAAAGACCTCGGCTGGCGGAAGAACACAACGCTGATCTTGGTGTCGTTGGCGGTCGTTACCTGCATTGTGCTGGACTTTGTCTTCTTCCAAACCCTCTGTTTGACTCGCACTGAAGGAGTGTCACCGGCGGTGCAGGCAAGTGTGAAGCCGCATTTTTGGTATCCGCTAAACTTGCTGTCGATCTTTATCGGATATTCGCGTTTGCACGTCGTACCCAGTTTTTTTCTGGTGGCCGGGCTACCGCTAATATGGCGGGAGCGAAACAGGGACACGCTGGCGCTAATGGCATTTTTGTTTTCCGGCGTCGTCATGATCAACCTGTTGGTGACTGACGTGAGCCTGCGGTATTTATACTGGTTGTTTCCGGTCTGGTTGCTGTTGTCTGTGGACTGCATGCGATTGGTGATTTCCACTTTGGTCACTGCGGTGTATTCGCCCACCGCACACCAGAACAGATACAGCTTTACCCTAGGGGTCGGGTTTGTGGCCTGTCTGCTGGCGGTTTTCGCCAGTTGGTCGCCATGGCGGATTCCAGGGGCTTACGAGTTAAGAATTTTGGGAGATTCGACGGGAGCTGTACGCTGGGTCAGATCGCAGAAGCGGCCGGGAGACCGCATTGCGATTACCGAACCGCACACGCATTGTGCGTTAATTGAAGGCGGCAGGTGCGACTACGACCTAGCGGTGCCTCTGCTGTATGATTTTGCCGTCATGCAAGATGGAGTTCTCGTTGATCGCAATGCGCGCGGTGAAGTGATTGGGAATTTGGACCAGTTGATTGGCGAGATTTCCAATGGGCAGCGGATCTGGATTTTGCTCAATCGGGAAAAGTTTCGGACGCGCGGGAAGAACATGCGGTGGGAGTATCCGGGGGCACGTTTTGAGATGTTCGTCCGAAAAAACTGCGAACTGAAACATCGTACCTATCTTTGGAGTGTCTTTTTGTGGGACCCCGCAGCCGGCCATTATCGTCCCTTCCGTATGCTGGAGTAATAACAAATCCTCGCAGCAAATGAATGCCGCGAGGCTTGTCACTTGGACGTTGATGACAACCCGGGGGGCTTGTCGTCGGCAGTCGTTCCGAAAGTCGAATCGATTTCCGTTACGGCCAGCTGCTTGTCCTCGAGTTTTGTCGGGTGGCAGTTTATCGAAACAATTTGCCCACCGAAACAATTTGCCCATCGAAACAACTTGGTCGCTGGTCAATCAGTGGTATAGCACGCAGGCATACCAGCAACCGTCCTGGCCTTTCGACACACCGATCTGCGCCGTGGGACGTGTGCCCCAATAACAACATTGCTCAATCGCTGCCTGGGGCGACTGGTTGGACCAGCCAACGCCCTCGTATTTTGCTCCGCCAAGGCCTCCACCAATATGTCCTCGCAACCTCATCCGGGCTGCCTGAACCGCTTTGGATTGTGCCAGCCCCGCTTGCCGTGACTGACTCGAAAAGCGATTAATACTTGCCGGTGGCAATGAATAAGTTGGCGCTGGTAAGCGGTAGGTTGGCTGTAAGTTGTTACACGAACAGCCATCAGTAATCACGATTGTGGAATTCGCACCGTCAGTTAACGCTACGGTGTTATCGTAAGAAGAGGTGCTTTCATGCGGAGTAGTGCTTGCCGTTTCTGTACCAATCAACTCAAACTCTTGTGCGCTCGCCTGCATCGACAGGCTCAGAACGCACGCCAGTGCGGTCGGCAGGATTGCCCGGGCGATGCACGGGGAAAAATCTTTTCGGATCATCAAAATCTCACAATTGAACCATGGGCAGGAGAATGCCTTGCCCCAACATAAAACCGCCGGAGAATCACACCAGAAAACAGTTTCTGAGAGGCTCGGCGGATACGAATTCACGCTGTTGCCATACTGCCGCAGCGTACTGCCAGCGGTACCGCTCGACGTTGTTGGCTCAATTCGCAGCTTTTCCAATATTGGATTTTCGATATCCCGAGAATCTGGCAATTGCTAAATTGGGAGGTCTGCAGGTCTCCGTGGCTTAACACGATTGCCCACTTTGTGATTTGGCTTGGAGATGATCACCGCCTTTGTAAAGCAATCGGCAATTGATAGCTTACCGTTGGCCATGCTGCCAGCTTCACTCCGACGCTCTCAGCGTTGCCAACGGATGGTAAAATCCTAACCGCCCGTCGCCTAACATGCGCCGCCCTGAAAGCCGACCTTCGAACAGGCTTTTCAGTAATTTAGCGCGGCTCCGGTTAACTACCGGTAAGCAGGACTTGAAGCACCCGGTACACCCGCCGGTTCAATGGCAGTCAGAGACGCTTACGATACATTATCGCAAGGTTCGACAACGATCCGAATCCCGCACTCCATCACTGGCGCAGCGCGGGCCGTAGAAACCCGTGAGTCAACAGAATGCCCGATGATTTTTTCTTGGGGCGAAGGTGGAATAGTTGGAGACAGAGATCGTCATGTTTGACCGCCCCCATGTTGATCAATGACAGTGCTTTGAGTGCGCGGTCGCAAACAAAAGAAGTGGCGAATCGCTCGTCCATCTGTTCAGCATTTTGCGCGTTGCTTTCAACAAATGCAGTTGGTAACAAAGAAAAAAGTGAAGCAATGTGTTGGTCGCCGATCCCTGGAACCAGTTTGTATGGAATCTCTGCTCTGGTCGCAATCGCACCAATTAACTCCAAATCGGAATCGGAATTCAGATAATGCGCGATCTTACTCTTGAAAAAACCCGAACCCAAATTTGGGAATGGATCGTCGGTCAGTTCCAATCCATCAACGAAGTTTCTTACGCGTTCGATCACGATTCGATCGTCAGAACCTGACGAGTTTTCGTCAAGCAATTGAAACGCATAATGTGGGGTATCAAACTCAACCGGATTGACCTCTTTCTCAAACGGTGAGTAAAAAAATTGTTCTTTCGAAACGACAGGCTCACCCATGACATGTGCTCCATCGGCAAGACCGTATCGTCCTGCAATCGACCCAGATTCGGAATCACAGAGAAAATGAACACCTAGGGATTTCTCGGTGTCACCGCCAACAATATTATTCGAACCGACAAAAAATTCGGGAAATTGAATAGCTTTTGCCGGAAAATCAGGATTCTCGTCAACTACCATCAGCCACCTCAGGCCCGAAGGAAACCCCAAATCAAGAAGCTCGCCGTCGATCGGACGCAGACTATCGAGAAAGCTTTGTCGGTTGTTGGACGCAGGGACAGATTCCAAGCGACACTGAGTCCAGCTGAATTGTTGTTCTTCATCAATTCGGATCTCAAGGCCGGCAGCAATCAATCCATCCCAACTCCAATCGATTTCTCGAGCTTGGCTCTCAGCATTCTCGTCTCTATGCTTCCAGCGCAATAACCCAATTTCATCAAGATCTGATGCTTCAACTCTTTCCTTTTCAAGCCTTTGATAGGCTTCGGGAAACTTTCGAAAATCGACATAGATGCGAGCGATTGCCGATGTTGACTCAGGCATGCAGCTTTCAAAGCGTTGAAAAAGCCTGTCCCGTTTAAGAGAGTGTGGATGTGCCTCCGGGTGCATGACGCGTTTCAGGACTCTTTCGGATTCATCTATCTTGTTCGATCCGTACACGGCCCCTTGGTGAACGAAGAAAAATATGGCGTGGCCGTTAACCTTGAAAATATTGACTCCAGAGACCGTTTTCTCGGCCTCGGAAGAGAGCTCTTCGAATGCCGTCGCAGCGCCGGTTACGCCAAAAGCAAAGTTGATGGTTGTTTGTCGTTTTGGTTTCTTGGCAGAGATCGCAAAAACCGCCGGCCCACTCACGGCATCTTGCCATGCGTTCCTGAGCACCAGAAAATCGGCAGAGGAATTCTCGTTCGAATCGTCACTCTGGAGGGCATCAGAATTTTCGTCGCGGCTACCGCTCAAAAATTCGGGCTCTCTGTTGTTTGCATCCGCACCGGGAACCTCATCAGCACCAGTGATCAAAACATCGACCGCCGCAAATAAAGCGGCAGGATCCTGGGCGTGTATCAATGCAAACACATCGCGATCCAACCAAGTTTCCGGAACCGCCACCTGCCCTCGAACCTCTGTGGATTCGGACGTTCCAAACAGAAGAAACACGAGGGCAAGGAAGAAAATCTTGTGGTGCTTAAAAGCCATTGTGGAGCTCTTCAAACAAGGCGGCGAATTCCAGTTGGCTCTCGCTATCAGTCGTTGACAATTCGGACGAAGCTGGTGCGGTTACTCTGGTTTTTGATCTGACTCCACTTCCTTCCTTTGATCGTCGCATTGTTACCTATCGTCACGTCGAACTTGTTTGACGTGGTTGAATTGAGACCTCGGTTGCCTGAGATAATCTCGTTGTTGTCCAAAATCCTAAGGAAACCAGTGCCATACCTCGCTGAAATCGCCGCATCCGCTGAACCCGACTGTAGGGTATTACCATCAAGAGTCACATTCCCGGAGCCATAATTCCGCTTCTGAGCTTCTGTCAATCGCGCGCCTGTGCCATGCCCAAATCGGTCTGTGGAGTAAATCAGCAAGGCGCTGTCGATGGTGTTTACGAGGGTGCAGTCTTTTACCAGGATGTTTCTTGAACGATCTTCGATGTGCACACACTGAGAATAGGCATTCGTTCCGCCTTTGATATTGCAATCCAGGATTTTCACATTTCGTGTGTTTGCGATTGCGATATTGAATCGTTTGGTAATGTTGAAAACGCAGTTGCGAACTTCGATGTTAGAATGCTCTAAATTGCTTCCAAGTTCAGCCGCATCAAAACTAATTTGATGGTCGCTTCCATTGAAAGTCGAGTTCAGAACACGGAAATTCTTCATTATTCGACAATCTTCAACCAATAGAGAAAACGGCGCTTTCGAAAATACGCAGCCGTTAATATCAACGCCATCGAAGTTGGCCCGTCTGAAATCAAGACCGGTAAAAGTGCCTCCTGGTATATTGCATTTGATAAACTTCAGTCCCTTCAGAGTAACGTTTTCACCGTTTCCAACTTGGACGGGCTGAGTACCACCAGAAATTGAAAGGTTCACCAGCTTTGTCCCGCTAGCCTTAATTTTGATTACGGCACTGCCCGGCCCATCTTTTCGAAAAAGCCTGAATTTCCCGGACCCTTTGGGTTTTCCCTGAAACTTGATGCCGCCCTTCTTGACTTCAATTGGCGACTTTCCATCGAAGTTGACATCTCTATCGACGAGTATCACATCCCCGCTCTTGGCAAGGTTGTATGCGTTTAGAAGCTTCGCATGGTTGGTACTTCCGGGGCGCGCTGAGACCGAGATTTTGGCCGCATTTACATTAGATAAGGATGAACATAAGGAAATCAAAAAAATAATTGCGCTGGCTACTGCGATTTTAGGTTTGATATTCACAACTTGTTTCCTAGGTAAGGGGGGGGAAGTGGTTATTCACTTCCTGACGAAGTTAATTGATAAAACGCCAAAAAGCAACGTAAATATTTATGATTTCATTAGATAGTTTGGTGGGACGGTCGCCACCGCCGACTGTAGCCGCCGTCAGATGTCGAAAATCGAGTGGCGAAAATCTTGCCTTAGGAAGACCGTCTTTCAACGCTTAACGACTCCTGACTGGTTTCCCGTTACGCCAATGTTGGAAGAACGTGGGTTTTAAAACGGCGTCAACAAAACGGCGTAAACAACGGCTTAAATAAAACGGCTTAAACCGGTCAAGTAACAAGTCAAACTGGCGACGAAGAGGGCCAGACGGCGTCCCGGTAACGCGGGCTGCACCTTGCGCCAGCTTATGTTCAACGCGAATGTTGAACCAACCCACAACCATGCCGAGCAGCAGGTGCGCTATTGCGTGATCGACCGGAAAATCCACAGGGAACGCGTAGCCTCATTGGGCAGCGATTTCACGATCGCATACGGACAGTCATTGTCCAAGCAAAATTAAGTGGTCGAGAAACGCCATCTCTGCTGAAGCTGTGAACGGATACAAAAAAGTTGTCTCACTATCGTTGATACATCCCGCACCGCAAAAAACCTAAGCCCGTCAGCGCATCCTGATACGTGAGAAGTGGTTATTTTCATCGCGCCAACTCGAATTCAAAATTCCAATTCGCGCTGAACTAAAACAGAACGAAATACTATTTTGAAAAAATTAGTTTGGATTGCTTGCAAAGCGCATTGGGTCTGATATAAAAATCTTCGAAGGCGGTCGTCGCACATCAGCGCGTCAGCCAGTTTCATCGCAGTTCTTGCGATGATGACAATTTCTCTTGTCGTTGCTTTAGGCGATTGACAGTTGAAAGCCTACCGTTGGCGATGCTGCCAGCTTCGCTCCGACGCT
>CALCJM010000058.1 GCA_937967505.1 uncultured Pirellulaceae bacterium
TTCGGCAGAGTTTTCCGATAAGGAACAACCTGTTATCGAAGTCACCATGCGTGCCCGCAGCAACGGCAAGCCGCTCTGCTCAGTTTGTAACCAGCCAGCTTCGTGCTACGACACGTTGCCGACACGGCGTTTTGACTTCATCCCCCTCTGGATGATTCCCGTCGTTCTAATTTATGCTCGCCGCCGTGTGGACTGTCGGTGGTGCGGTGTGAAGGCCGAATGGATTCCGTGGGCGACGGGCAAGAATCAGCTGACGACCGAGTATCAGTGGTTTCTCGCCGGTTGGGCTAGGCGGATGAGCTGGAAAGAAGTGGCCGGCTGTTTTCGCGTCAGCTGGGACCATGTCTTCAACTCGGTAAAACACGCTGTTTGGTGGGGGCTGGCCCATCGTAGCCTCGATGGAATTGAGTCCATTGGAGTCGATGAAGTGCAGTGGAAGAAAGGCCACAAGTATCAAACGCTGGTCTATCAGATCGATCAACATCAAAAACGCCTGTTGTGGATCGGCCCCGATCGCACAGCCAAGACGTTGCTGCGATTCTTTCGCGTCCTGGGAAAAGAGCGCACCAAGAAGTTGCAGTTCATCTGCAGCGATATGTGGCAAGCCTACTTGAAAGTGATCGCCAAGAAAGCGTCTCAGGCGATCCACGTCCTAGACCGATTTCATGTGGTGCAGAAAATTGGCAAAGCGATTGACAAGGTGCGTGCTGCTGAGGTCAAGCAACTCAAGGCTGACGGTTATGAGGAAGTCTTGAAAGGTGGGCGTTGGTTATTGCTGAAGCGTCCTGAGAATCTCAGCGACAAGCAGGCCGTCAAGCTGAGCCAGCTGCTGCAATACAACCTCAAGAGTATTCGCAGCTATTTGATGAAAGAAGACTTTCAGCAGTTCTGGACATACCAGTATCCGGCCCGCGCTGGAAAGTTTCTCGACGCGTGGTGCACGCGCGCGATGTGCAGCAAGATTGAACCTATGAAAGCAGTCGCCCGAACGCTACGCTCCAAACGAGAGTTGTTATTGAACTGGTTTCGCGCTGAGGGCAAGCTATCTTCGGGCATTGTCGAGGGTTTCAACAATAAAGTAAAACTGGTTACCAGAAAATCCTATGGGCTAAGAACCCAAAATGCCTATGAAACCACGCTATATCACAATTTAGGCGCGCTACCTGAACCAGAATTCACCCACAAATTCTTCTGACGAGGCAAAAAACGCAGTCTGATCAGTCTCAAATTACCGGAAACAGGTTCAATTCTCTACCACAACATCGCTTATTGCACCATTGCTTATCACACCAGCGCTTTAGTCTAAAATAAAGGCTAAAATAAAGCCCACCAAGCGATAAGCCCAATCAAGCCAATAGATTTCTCCTGATTTCCGGTGACATCATGACCTGCTGGCCAACAGAAATTTTACCTGCTCTGAAAATAACCCGTATCGCCGTCACCATGGTTGTGGGCGTTTGCCTGAGCAGTTTTATGGGTAGTTGTGCCAATACAATTGCCCAAACCGAGGGGGGCGTCCATTCCAAATCTGACATCCTGCCGGACAAGAGCTCCCCACACGATCAACAACCTGAGACTTACCAGTTACTGGCCAAATATTGTTTCGCTTGCCATCAAGGCGACGATGCAGCGGGCGATGTCGCGATGGACAGCTTCGATCCGAACATGACTGACGGCAATGACGCTGAAGCATGGAAGTCCGTTCTGGACCAGGTCAACTCAGGGGAAATGCCTCCCGAAGAGGCCGATCAACCTTCTGAAATCCAACGTCAACAACTGGTCGTCTGGTTGACTTCGGCCTTGGACAAAATCGCCAACCAAGATATTGCCGACCCAACCCACGGCATCCGCCGTCTGACTCGCAGTCAATACACCAACACGCTTCAAGACTTACTGGGCGTTTCAGTGAACTTCGGCGACGTGCTGCCGGAAGAAGGCAAATCCGGGATGGGGTTCTCCAATAGCGGCAATGTTCTGCAAACGTCCTCTCTGCACATTGACTACTGGGAACAACTCGCCCGGTCAGCACTCGACAAAGCCATCGCTCCCGCAACGCGCCCTGATACGCTCAGATTTCGCGTGACATTTGGCAAAGACATCGATCGCCAGCTTTCCACCGTCAGTGGAGCGGAGGTCGTTGGTTACCAGGCGATCCCCGTCTCCAATCGTCATTTTAAAGTTGAGTATCTGGATGAGAACGGTCACGCCATCTCCGCCACCAGCGCATCTGAACGTAACGAGCAGGTTCGTTTGCAGAATTTGATTGGCATCGGGATGCGTGGTTCAACCAGTGACCGATTCGCAATTAACTCCGACGGGATGCTGCTGTATTCAGCAGTTCCCCACCGGGAAACGACCCCAAAATCTTGGCAAGGCCCCTCGCCGAACCTGAAAATACTGTTTCGTGACAAATTGCCTGACGCAGGTAACTTCCGCATGCGGGTCGAAGCCAGTAGGGTTTCCCGGTGGAAGGAGAACGTCTGGCGGGAGGGCCTGATCAGTCTGCGCGACCCTGTGCCAGCAACAGTCACCGCACAGACTATTGGCCTGCACGCTGCCCAATGCAAATCTCACGAAGGAATGGAAATTGACCAAACGGGGGTTTTGTCTCCGACCAATCTTCCCGGTCGAAGTTTCGCGCGCTACACGCTGAAGATCCCTGAAGATGGTTTCTACCAGATCGATCTG
Source organism: uncultured Pirellulaceae bacterium (assembly GCA_937967505.1). Taxonomy (GTDB): domain Bacteria; phylum Planctomycetota; class Planctomycetia; order Pirellulales; family Pirellulaceae; genus Mariniblastus. The sequence continues at coordinate 2,689 of CALCJM010000058.1, forward strand.
GTCCATCGATGGGCATCTCCGGATCGAATGCCATCGCTGGAATTGTTGATTGATTCGTTTCGCGAACAGCAAAGGTTAACTCTGGCCCGGGGAGATCCGCAAGAACTGGAAGGCACCACAGTCACCACGCCGGTAACGCTGGCGAAATTGAAACGCGGCAAACATAAATTGCTGATCGGCGGGCGTTTCTTTGTGGGATTTGAGAAAGTTCTGGTGACACCGCTATTGGCCGACAGCCCGGTTGCCGAAGACCTGCGATCCGAAGGGGCAAACAATCGCAGAAAATTTGCCGCTGCCACTCCAACCTTGCGCGCTTTTGCGGGCGCTCGAACCGACGACGGGATGGACTACCGGACTTTTGGTACGTCGTTGGCAGTTCCGCCTTTGGATGATCGCGCGTTGGAGACCGATGCCGCTCAGGGCCGATCCGCAAGCCTTGTTGAAGACAACGCCGTGGCATCTGGATTTAACTTTCAGCAACTGGAATTCTTCGGTCGAATTGAGAACCAGCCCTTCCCTTTCTATGATCACGACACGAACGATCCACTGGCCAACATTTCGATCTTTGGCATCTGGAATGACTACCTAGTGAAAAACCGGGCGCATTCTGGGCCGCCGGTATTGATTCGGTCAATTGAGGTCGAGGCGCCTTGGTTCCCGGTTTGGCCACCGGCCAGCCACAAGTCGATCTTTTTTGATGCTGCGGGAGCAAAGCCACCGAGTGCCGCATACACGCGCGGTGTCCTGAAACGGTTCGTCAGCCGGGCGTTTCGCAGACCGGCCACTGCGGCAGAAATTGATCGGTACATGAGTTTTTGGAATGCGACCAAAGAGGAGGCTGACGATTACACGGAAAGTGTCAAGGAAGTTTTGGTGGCGGTACTCTGTTCTCCTGATTTTCTGTTCAATATTGACGTTCAGGCTTCAGACACTGGCGACTCCTTGGCCTCACGGACAGAGTATCCACTTGCTTCTAGGCTGTCATACTTTTTGTGGAACTCGCCTCCTGATGAGAGTTTGCTGGCCCTTGCCCGGCAGGGCAAACTTGGTGATCAGATTGCGGATCAGGCCGATCGGATGCTGAACGACCCTCGCGCGTGGCGAATGATTCGCGCGTTTGCCCATGAGTGGTTGAGGATCGACAGGCATGAGAACATCCAAACAAATATTGAGCGGTATCCGGACTTCACACGTTTTGTACGGGCTGATATGGCTGAGGAGACCTTTCAGTTTCTGCATCACGTGTTGACGCAAAACCGCCCCGTCACGGACCTGATCGATTCCGACTACGCCATGTTGAACCAGAACCTGTCCGAGTTCTACGGTATTGCCGGCGTGACCGGTCCCCACTTTCGCGCGGTGCCCCTGAAGCCCGGTCACCAGCGCGGCGGCCTGCTGTCGCAGGGGGCTTTCCTGAGTGGTCATTCCGACGGCAGCCAGGCACATCCGATCAAACGGGCTGTTTGGTTGAAAGAGAAAATCCTCGGCGAAACGCCCCCACCACCGCCGCCCAACGTGCCGGATCTTGATCCAGAAACGCCCGGATTCGAAGAATTGACGCTCAAACAGCAATTGGAGCTCCATCGCGACAAACCCTCATGTCGCAACTGCCACCGGAAGATCGATCCGTACGGGATCATTTTTCAGAACTATGATGCGGTCGGACGGTTTCAACACACAGATAAAGGAAAACCGATCGATTCCAAATCGGTATTGCCTGACGGAACGAAAATCGATGGAATCAGTGAAATGAAACAGTACATCCTGACCAGTAAGCAGGACAGGTTTTTGACAGCACTGGTTGAACATTTGTTTGCCTGGGCACTGGGGCGCGATTTGCGATTCTCAGATGAACAGGAAATTGCCGCAATCGTAAATCGAATCGAGCACGACGGAGGGACGCTCAGGTCCGTATTTCGACAGATCGTCCTGAGCGATTCGTTTAACAACTGAAGTAACGCGTTTGGTACTTCCTTAGCCACACTCACCAGAGCATGGGAGTCTGCCGTTCCACGGTCTGGCGACCGTAGCCACCAAAGGTCCTAAAAATGCCGCTCCTAAAAACGACTTCCCACAACCAGCGGATGCAAGCTCATGTCTTTTCAACTTGATCGTCGCACCTTTCTGCGTGGCTCTGGCGTGGCATGTGCGCTACCATTCCTAGAGTGCATGACGGCATCTGCCAGCGAACGACCTTCTGCACCTCCCAAACGGCTGTGCTTTGTCTATTTCCCAAACGGTGTCGGACTCCCCCCCGAAAGCAGTCCGCACCACGAATCCTGGACTTGGTTCCCCAAGGGGCAGGGTGAATCCTATGAATTGACCCGATCTCTGGAACCGCTCACCGACTTCCGCGCTGACATTTCAATCCTCGGCGGACTCAGCCATCCACTCAGCCGCCGGATTCTGGGGCATGCGGCCGGCGACACGTGGCTGACTGGTGGCGATGTGCGCGGCAGTTCCTATAAAAACAGCATCTCTGTCGATCAACTTGCTGCCCGGCAACTGGGGCAACATACGCGTTTTCCATCGTTGTCATTATCGACTGACGGAGGCGTCGGCTACAAATCGCGCGTCTCAACTCTCTCCTTTGACGCCAACGGGAGACCACTACCCTCCGAACATCGGCAGCGTGCCATTTTTGAAAGGTATTTCGCGCCCGCCGGAGGGGCAACCACCCAGCAACGCCGTAAGAGCCTACAGAAAAAGAAGAAAATCGTCGATCTGATCATGGAAGACAGTCGCCGAATGAAGCGAAAACTGGGGCATCAGGACAACCAGACCATCGAACAGTACATGAGCGCACTTAGCACCGTTGAGGGCCAGGTCGCGCGCGACGAGAAATGGCTGGACGTCCCCATGCCAGAGTTGGACGCCAGTCAACTCAACCTGAATACCGACGCGACGGTAAACCCGGAAACCTATGTGCGGGCGACAATTGATTTGATGGTACTTGGTTTTCAAACTGACCTGACACGCGTGATGACCTATATGATGGCGCGCGAAGACGGGATGGGGTTCGGTGAAAACTTTCCCAACCTCGCCTTGGGAATTCCCAAAGGCCACCACTCAATCTCACATGACAAATCGAAAGATCACTGGGTTGAGTGGGGGCGGTATGATGCGTGGTTGGCCAGCCAATTCGCCTATTTGCTGAAACGGCTGAAGGAAACGCACGACGAACATGGTCCGCTGCTCGATAACACCCTAGTTCTCTACGGTAGCGCATGCAGTTCGACTCACAACGCCCGTAACTACCCGCTGGTTTTGGCCGGTGGGAATGCCTTGGGCGTCCAGCACGGCAGTTATCGCGTGTTCGATGAAAAAGACACGCCCCTGTCGAACCTGTTTGTCAGCATGATGAAGGCCGTGGGACTGCCCCTCGATTCTTTTGCGGACAGTACCGGAGAACTACCCACCGGGTTTGGGCAGTAATCGCCAAACGCGTTCACTGTTTTTACCCGTTCAATGCGTTCACCGCATTCCGGGCCGCCCGGTTCAGTGGGCTATTTGAGTTTCCAGGTTCTAACCCAATCGTAACGGGTAGTGCGTTCATCGAGTGTCCCTCTTGCAACCATGCCACCGTCTTCGGGAACTGGGTTCCAGTCGTAGGTTTCGATAGCCATCTGGTAATGCGCCGGCGTGTCCCATGCGACTTCCGGATTGAGCGAATACCTGTACTTCCCGTCCAGGTAAAACCGGAGTTCGGTCGGTGATTTCCACCAGGCTCCGTAGACGTAAAAGCGTTCCCAGTTCTCCGTGTCAGGCTTGACCGCTCTTTGAATCTGGATCCGTTCGGGGGTTTCACCTTTCCGCCAGATGATCGCGTTGGAGTGGAAAATTCGGTTCCAGTTCCGTCCCCATTTATCCGTCAGGTCCGACGTGACACCGACGCATTCCTGAATATCGGTTTCCAGCCGTTTAGGCGTACCCTGTTTTGTCATCAACCAAAATGTTGACGACATCTCGGTATGATTGGCTTTCATTCGGCATTCGCAATAGTAGCCCACCTTGCAGGTTTTCACCGACCGAATGATCGCTCCGTGATATTTAAACAACTGTTGATTGATCGTCTGGGGTTCATCCAGAACGCCCACGGTCACATTCATCATGCCATCCTTGACAGAAATACTGCTTTCACGAAACAGCCCGGGCGGTCGCCCTCTCCAACCAAAACCCTCCGCCATCGGATCGGGATTCCATTTCGTGGTGTCAAGTTTTTCACCATCAAAATCATCGCTCAATTCGACAATCGGCGTCCACTGCTGGCCAGCGGGTGCCGGATCTTCGCCATCGATGAAATGAGGTTGTGCCTGCACACGGTTGGTCAGCACGATCAAAAACAGAAATAAAACCGGGGTAATTTTCAAAGTAAATATCCTTTTGTTTCTTCGTACGGGCAGGAACCATTCGCTACCGTCGTTCATTGAACCTCAACGCAAGTGCTGACGACTCAATCGACTTGCCGCTAACACCAAAAAATCCGTTTTTTTCTCTTCCGAAACCACTCCTGTACGAGATACGGCAATCCGTAAACCCTGCCTTACCGACCGGTAAAAAATCGGATATTCTGAAAGATATCAAGTTGTAGCGTTTCCATCACGAGGAAGACAGTGTCGTTAATTACCGGATTTGAACATATCGTGCGGGAGAATGAACCTCTCGCTCCTTTCACGCGATTGCACATCGGTGGTGTTGCTGAATACTTCGCCGAACCGACAACCAAAGAAGAACTGGTGGCGTTGGTAAAACGGTTTGCCGAAAACGGTCTTCCTGTCCGCCTGATGGGGGCCGGTACCAACCTGCTGATTCACACTCAGGGCATCCCTGGACTGGTGCTTCATCTGTCGGCGCCCGCATTTGGTCAAATTGATGTCCGGGACAACACCATCACCGCCGGTGGCGGAGCGCGGCTGTCCCATTTCGTAGCCACCGCCGTCCGCGAGGGCCTGACAGGCCCGCAGCATCTGGTAGGAATCACCGGCACAATCGGCGGTGCACTCCACGCCAACACCAGTGCCGTCGGATTCGATATCGGTTCGTGGGTACAAAGTGCCGAAGTCCTCAACCGATCCGGGGAACTGGTGACCCATGAGAAAGAGAACATGTCGTTTTCCTATCGGCAAAGCAGCCTGAGCGAACTGGCAATTTTGTCGGCAACCTTCCAATTCGATTCTGAATCCGCAGAGGCATTAACCAAACAAATGCAGAAGCTGTGGATCGTCCGCCGGGCGGCTCAACCCGCGTCGGACATCCGTGCGGCGTACGTCTTCAAGGACCACGGCGGTGACACCGCCAGTCGCCTGATCGAACAGGCAGGGCTGAAAGGCACGCGCGTCGGGGAAGTCGAAATCTGTGACCGCGACCCGAATTTTTTCATCGCTCACGAAGGTGCAACGGCCGATGATTTCATCCGGCTGATCGATCTGGTCAAAACGCGCGTTCAAGATCAGCAGGAAATCGAACTACAGACCGCAATTGGCATCTGGTAGCGATTGCAGCGAACGAAACGGTTGTTGCCTGCAAATGCAATTGACCGAAGTTTGCGGCTTCAACTTTCGATTGTTCTTCTATCGGCGCGCTCCCGCCTGCTATTCTTGATGGGTCGGAGGCTCACCGAGGGGAAGTCATCACCGATAGCAATTGAAGGTTCAGCAACATGGCACGCAAGCGACGTCGGAACGATATTCTGGATCGGATGATCGCCAGTTTCTCATGGCGAGGCACCCTGCTGCATCCGGCGATACTGTTTCTGGCGGCGACCGTCGTGATCATCGGCACTGCCATCTTTGGCTGGGAACGCTATAAAAATCGCATTCTGCCACCGGACCAGTTTCGGTTGACCGCAGACAACCTGACAATTGTGCCTCACCCCACATGGGCATCGCCCGACTTGCGTGAGGTGATTCTGGGAGACCAGCGGCAACAGGGTTATCAGCCAAAGTCAGTGATGGACAGCAACTTGGTACCCGATGTGGCTCACCGATTGCACTCGATTGGCTGGATCGAAAACATCGACAGTATTCAGAAGTCACATTCCGGACTGAGTGTTGAATTGACGTACCGCCAACCGGTAGGGATGGTCGAAATCAATGCGATGACCATGCCCAAATCAGCCTTTAAAGACCTGCAACCTGTCAATTTGCACATCGATCGGCACGGGGTGGTGCTGGCCGGCGGGCTGTCAGAACAACCGGGGCAACATCTGTTGATCTCCATCGGAAACCCAATGTACATGGACCAGATACTTCCATGGGCCCAGTGGCAGGACGTACGAGTCCAAGGTGCCGCACGCATCGCTGAAGTCATTGGTGACCAATGGAAGTCGATGGGATTCTATCGGCTGATGACGTACCGCAAACGAACCAACGCCACCGACCAACGTGTTCCATTTCAGCTGTGGACCGAACCGGGGCGCAAGTACCGCGTGCACGTGATCTGGGGGAACCCGCCGGGCGCAGAAATGGAAAATGAGGCGCTCGCAGCAGAAAAACTACTGGCGATGCAGCAGTACATGCAGGCCAACGGCCCCTTCAACCAGATGACCGACCGTATCGTCGATGTACGCAGCGGCAGCGTGGTTGTCTTGGGCGACTACAACAACGCCAAAAATGATTCGCTGAATAACCTTCGATAAACACTTTCGGTCAACCTTTTTGATAATAGGGCGATTGGCAGTTGAAAGCTTACCCTTGGCGATGCTGCCAGCTTCGCTCCGGCGCTGGCAGCGTCGCCAACGGATGGTAAATTCCCAACTTCCAGCCGCCTAACTCTCGATACGCGCCTCCGATGTACCCAAAGTCCACCCACGCCCCCTGCCCTGACGCCGGGACGGCTACCACATCAGGGCAGTGACGAAATCGGTGCAGCGACTGCAATTTCGGCACCTTCCCCCGATTCCGATCAAGGTCGCGTGCCGCTTGTTTCGCTTGCAACAATCACCGATTTAACCGCGTCTGTCAAATCGACACCTTTTAGCGCTGCCGCTTTTTCCGGCGCTACAAATACGCGTACCTGTTTGACGTAATCGTCAAATTGTCGCGTGGCCAGCGTGCTGACGACAGGTGAAACATCGCCCAACTGAAGGTAACTGCCGGAGCGTTTGTAGTACACGTCAACGTTAAACTGCACTTCCAAACCCACCGGCGGCGCGTCAATCAGCACATCGTCCTCCTTAAGTTCAATTGTGTGTCGATGCGAAATCTCATTCGCCAGCCGGCTGCCAATTTCCACCAATTGCCGATAGGGACGATGAGCCAAACCGCGGAAGATGGATTCGGATTCAAAACAGCTGTAGTTGGCCACCCGTTTGAATAATTTGCGAGTCGGACCAAACAGTCCTTCGAGCAGCCGGCGGGCGTCTGCCGGTGCGACGCTCTGCCATGTTTGAACGAATTCGGCATCGCCCTGACGGAACCAGCCCGAGTAGTCCGGGGCTGCATCGCCGCCGTGGGACGCATTCAGGTGAGTGCGATAGAAAGCGCGTTGCAGCATCGCCGTCGCCGATCGCGCCGCATGGTGCCAATAGACCTCGCTGAACATCACATACCGGGCAAACACCATCAGCTCCGCCGCCGTACGCCCTTTTTCGGTGATCGCTAACCGGTCACCTGTCCGGTTGATAATCAGACTATCGATCAAACGGCCCGAATCGAAATTTTGCCCGTAGGGAACGCCCGCGTGCAGACTGTCCCGATACAGATAGTCCATTTTATCGACATCGATGGGACCAGAAAGTAAAGACCGAATCAGCGCCGTGTCCGGATCAGTTTTATCGCCCTGAATCAGCTTGACCACGTCGTCTACGGAACAGGAAAATTCGCCGGCAATACAATCTGCAATTTCAGGATCAAGCAAATACTGCTGGCTGTAGTCTTCGTGTTTGGGAATCCCCGTCAGTCGCATATCTTCGATTGGATGGCAGTATGGCCAATGCCCAATGTCATGCAACAGGCTGGCCAACACAAACGCTTCCGCTTGCCGTCGGGACACCTGGCCGGCAAATCGATCGTTGGTTGCGAAGTGGTTCAGAAACAACAATGCCGTTCGGTACACTCCCAGTGAATGCTCAAAACGACTGTGAGTGGCGGCGGGATACACCGTCGAAACCAGTCCCAATTGACTGATCTTCTTCAGCCGTTGAAACGAGGGCGCATCAATGATCCTCAAAATTCGCGCAGTCACAGGAATATCGATTTGGTTGGGAATCCGAATCGTATGCCGGGGGCTTGTTAGTGATTTCAGTTCTTCCATGTCTACCAACAGTGCCAACAGAGACTCCTGTGAAAAAATTGCCTGTCGATAAAACCCCGTATGCGGCGCGTTAACGATCAACTATCCAGTGCGGAAATGGATTTGAAGTCACTCTTCAGCGACCGGTACAGGTCCTGAAAAACGGGAAAGCGATTGTCATATTGTTTTCTGGCCTTTGTCTTGGCCGGCATCTTTTCCACGACCTTGATATTTGCCTTGCACGCAGCGCTGATATTTTTGTACTCGCCGGCCCCCACAGCAGCCAGCAACGCCACACCGTAAGCCGGTCCTTGTTCTGCGTTGATCGTACAGGCTGCATGACCGAAGATGTCTGCCTGGATCTGTCGCCACAGCGGACTTTTCGCACCGCCACCACTGGCCCGCATCTGTTTTACCGGCACGCCCAGTTCGTCCATGATGGCCAGCGAATCACGCATGGCGAACATCACGCCTTCCATGATCGCCCGCACCATGTGGCCGCGCGTGTGCTTGAGCGTCAACCCGACAAAACAGCCGCGCGCGTCGGGATCTGCATGTGGAGTTCGTTCGCCGGCCAAATAGGGCAAAAAGAACAGGCCCTCACTTCCAGCGGGGATTTTGGCAGCTTCCTCATTAAGCACCCTAAATGGATCTTTTGTTTTGGCCACCAACTCCTGACAGAGATTTTCGACGAACCAGTTCAGCGCTCCGCCACCGGTCAACGTGACCCCCATCATGTGCCACTTGCCGCGCACCGCGTGACAAAACGTATGCAACCGACCAGCCGGATCAACTTTCACTTCGTCGCTATGGACGAACATCACACTGCTGGTCCCGACCGAGGTCGATAACGTGCCACCATTGACGACGCCGGTACCGATCGCATTGGCGGCACAGTCTCCAGCGCCACCAACAACCACACATTCGGTCGTCAGCCCCAGCAGTTTCGCGGCCTCGGTCGTCAGCGTACCGGTCACATCTTCCGACTCGTAGACCTCACCGAACAGATCTTCATCCAGTTGAAGCTTACTCAGCAACTGTTTTGACCATTTACGTTTCTTGACATCCAGCAACAACATTCCGCTGGCGTCACTGACATCGGTGGCGTACTGACCGGTTAACCGGCGGCGTACATCGTCTTTGGGAAGCAGAACCTTCTTGCACTTGGCAAAGTTCTTGGGTTCATTATTTCTCAACCACAAAATCTTCGGCGCAGTGAAACCGGTCAACGCTGGATTGGCGACCAGGTTGATCAGTTTCTTTCGTCCGCCGGCCAGTTGTTCAATTTCCTGACATTCTGCAGCGGTCCGTTGGTCATTCCACAGCAACGCCGGTCGGATGACTTTGTCATTTTTATCCAAAAACACGCTGCCGTGCATCTGTCCGGAAAGCCCGATTGCCTTGACGTCAGATTTTTTGACCTTCGATTTTCGCAGCACCGATTTGATGGTAGCCACTGTTGCATCCCACCAATCCTGCGGGTCTTGTTCGCTCCACAATGGTTTGGGGTGGCTCAGGCCGTATGTCTTGCCGGCTTCGGCAAGGATATTGCCCCGACCATCAATCAGCAGTGTCTTGGTTCCTGAAGTTCCAATATCGACGCCCAAAAAGTAGCTCATGGTGATGTTCTGTAGTGGATTTGTTTGCCGGTTTCTTCGAATCAAATGTTGGAAACAAATGATAGCCGACTCTGTTTGCTGCTGCATCCGCCCGAAAGTATCCAGCCGGGATTTTTTTAGTGGTTGTCCGGCCCAATTGCGGGCGACAATGGCCTGCGTTTTCGATAAAATCCCGGTTCGGTATTCCACCAATCCGCGCGGCCCCATTGCCTTGATACGACCATGACCTCCAATCGGCCTTCTTCCGAACAGACGCCCCCCGAAGGCATTCGGGAGAAAATTCACGAAATCATTTTCGAGGCCGATACGCCAGCGGGCATTGTGTTTGATGTGGCGTTGCTGTTTGCGATTGTATTAAGTGTTGTGGTGATCTGCCTTGAGACCGTCAGTTTGCTGGGACCGTGGCAGCAATTGCTGAAGCAGTTGCACTGGTTCTTTACGTTTTTATTTACCGCCGAATATGTGCTACGGGTGTTTTGTGTGCGACGCCCGGTGCGCTACATCTTCAGTTTCTGGGGGATTGTCGATCTGCTGTCGTTTCTACCGGAATACCTGCTGTTGGTACCCGGGCTTTCGGGGACCAGCGTTTTTTCGGTACTGCGCTCACTGCGGTTGTTGCGCGCGTTCCGCATCTTCAAACTGGGGTGGTTTCAGGCAGAGGCCGATGATCTGGGCGGAGCCATCTGGCGGGCACGGGCAAAAATTGTTGTCTTCCTGACTGCGGTGCTGATTATCGTCACAGTGACCGGCACGATGATGTACGAAATCGAAAAAGCTGCACTGGGCGATGGCAGTATGTTTCGGTCCATCCCCGAAGGAATTTATTGGGCAATTGTAACCATGACCACCGTGGGATTCGGCGACATCGTGCCCCGTTCGCTACCGGGTAAATTCCTATCGTCCTGTCTGATCATGCTGGGATACAGTCTGATTATCGTTCCGACAGGTTTCGTGTCGGCAGAGATCATTGAATCAAAAAGAAAAATGATGACCGCACGGGCTTGTGCGTCCTGCATGGGCGAGGGGCATGACCGCGATGCCAAATTTTGCAAGTTTTGTGGAGAACAAATTTAACCAACTGCGTAAGGAAATGTCCGGCTACATGGAATTATTCTTTAGGTTCAACCTTCAAATCCCCGTGTCTCACCACCGTTAACCCGGTTTCAATCGCTCCATGCCCAAAAACGCCCATCCCCCCGCTGCCGTTGTCGCCATTATCACAGTGGAACGCAAGTTTCTGGTGATCAAACGGTCGGCCACAGTGCGGTCGCCCAACCAGTTCTGTTTTCCAGGCGGCATGATTGAAGAGGGGGAGACACCGCCGCTGGCACTGGTGCGAGAAATGAACGAGGAACTGAATATTGACGTGGCACCGGTGCAGGAGGTCTGGTCCAGCCATACTCCCAAAGGCACACGGCTGCACTGGTGGACGGCCACGTCTCACCAACTGGATCGGGTTTTCCCCAACCCCGATGAAGTCGCCTCGTTCCAATGGCTGAAAATTGAGGAAATTGTTCAGATGCAGGATGTCCTGATCAGCAACCAGAAATTCTTTCAGGCGATCGAAACCGGTCAGCTTGAGATAGAGCAACTTTATACCTAACCCCATTCCCCGACGAAAACATTCCCATGCCGATCTTACATTCCGCCTGCCACTGGTGTTACGCCGATCTGATTCCACTGGAAGATTTCTGCCAGCAGGGCCGGGCATTGGGGCTCGATGCGGTCGATCTGCTGACGCCCGACCAGTTGCCCATCGCAAAAAAGTACGGCCTGGATTGCCCGATCATTGCCAACCCGGAAACAAAACTGGATGACGGCACGACAGTCGGAATCATTGAAGCGGCCTTCAATCGCATCGAACACCACGACGCACTGGTGGACGTGTACACCGACTATCTGCAGGCTTCCAAATCGGCCGGTGCCGACAATGTGATCTGTTTTTCCGGCAACCGCAACGGGATGGACGACCAAACCGGTATGGAAAATTGCGCGGCGGGAATCCGCAGATTGCTGCCCTTACTGGAAGAACTTGAATTGACGCTGTCGATGGAACTGTTGAACAGCAAGGTCGATCATCCGGATTACATGTGTGACCACACCGCCTGGGGCGTCGGGCTTTGCGAGATGATTGGTTCGCCGCATTTTAAATTGCTATATGACATTTATCACATGCAGATCATGGAGGGCGATGTGATTGCCACCATTGAAAAACACCACCAGTGGTTCAGTCATTATCACACCGGCGGTGTCCCCGGACGCAACGAAATCGATGCCAGCCAAGAACTGAATTATCCGGCAATCATCTCCGCGATCGAGAAAACCGGATATCAACGATTCGTCGCCCAGGAGTTCATCCCCGTTTCTGAACAGCCCATGGAGTCGCTCAGGAAGGCGATCGAGCTGTGTACGCTGGCGTAACATGATTACGTAGCTAAAACATCACGTCAAAAAAGGCCCACCGCAATTCCATGCAACAGACCTTTTACGTTTCAACAATGCCATCCGCTAGATAGCGGCGGATACGGCATGCCCTAGAGCACACGCATCGTCCCGCAGCAAACACAGCGGGAAGGTTTCAGGGCAAGGATCAGACCAAAGGAAATCACCACCAAACCCCCGTAGAGCAGTGGTGAAAATCGTGCCGGTTTGTGGATATCCTCGCGCCAGCAATTTTTACAGTGTTTTAGATGCCGCGGGTTCGAAAGGACTGTGTCGTGCGATTGCATTTGCAGGCTCGTGCATAAGAATGGGGAATTCTGTGACAGACGGGAAGTGCTCGAGTCACTTCCAAATATGCTATCGGTTTGCCGAAAGTCAACTTTTTACTGTTCCCGCTTCAAGCCACAGAACCGGAATAAGCGCTACCTTTAGCGTTGCCCACCTCATTTCAACTGTGTTGAAGTAATTCAGAAGAGCATCAATAGAGCTCCAACACGCTGGAAATTTGGCCAACCCCCACAACTAAAGGAGGATCGCCAGCCAGTGGGGGGGCGACTGCGTCGCCATCAGCAACACTAAAAGGAAAAACCTTAGCAAAAGGCGTTCCAACGGTTTTTGAGAAGTGATTTTGGCAATCGCGGGGGGCGGTGGCCGACGCGTCAATTTAACATCCCGGTGTTTCCAGTATAATCTGCGGTTTGCCTACTGCCGAATCGACCACCAGAGAAGCGCGCGAAAAGGGCAAGAATCACGACCAAGCCCGGGACAGGAATGCTGTTGTGACGATTTAACCACTAGGACTGTCCCGTTATTCCCGTCATCGGCGTAAACCTACGCGGATGACTTTCGCCAGCTGACGCTCAAAAGACGAATGAGTTCCGGACGATTTGGAACCCATGGAGACACGATTAAGTGCAAAAAATATCAGACTTGCTTGCTCCGTTTTCACCGCCGGACACAAATTTTGTTGAACGCCTGCGTTACTGGGCGGTCGCATTGCCTGACACCGTCGCGTACCGGTATTTGGACGGCGACGAGGAAAGCGATAGCGTTACGTTTTCGCAACTCGATACGCAGGCCCGCGCGATGGCAGCTCAACTGGTCGCGATGGGGTTTGCCGGTCAACGCGCTGTCATGCTCTACCCACCGGGGCTGGATTTCATCCGTGCATTCTTTGGATGCCACTATGCGGGCGTGATTCCTGTCCCCGCCTATCCGCCGCGTCGCAACCGGAACATGGGCCGCATCAACTCCATTTCAAAAAACTGTCAGGCATCATTGGCGCTGACGGTCGAATCGGTGACCGAAAAATCGCGTGGCCGGATGGAGGACGCACCGGACTTGCGTCGCATTCCATGGATCGCTACCGAAGACATTCCCGGTGTGATGGCCAATGACTGGGTGCCACCCAACATTGCCAATAACGATCTGGGATTGATTCAGTACACTTCCGGTTCGACCGGATCGCCCAAAGGCGTCATGCTGACTCATGGAAATCTGATGGCCAACTGCCGCATGATCACCGAATCGTTTGAATTGGACACCCAGTCGCGCGCTTGCACGTGGTTGCCTGCCTATCACGACATGGGGCTGGTCGGCGGAATTCTCAACCCGCTGTACTGCGGCGTTTCTCAAATCATGATGTCGCCCGTTTCATTTCTGACGTATCCGATTCGCTGGTTGCGGGCGATCTCCAACTACCGCGTTCAGGTCACCGGTGGCCCGAACTTCGCATACGCGTGGTGTGCCACCAAGATCCAGCCCGAGCAATGCGAGGGGCTGGACCTGTCCTGCTGGAACGTCGCGTTCAACGGTGCCGAACCGGTACGTTCGGATGTAATGGAGTTGTTCACCGAACGATTCGCTCCCTACGGGTTTCGCCATGAGGCATTTTATCCGTGCTATGGCATGGCGGAAACGACGTTGTTGGTCACCGGGGGAACACCCTCTTCAAAACCGATCATTCGAAGTTTCGAGAAAAACGAACTGGTCCAACACCGCGTCGTCCCCTGCGCTCCGGATGACAAAAATGCAAAACTTCTTGTCGGCTGTGGGCAGGTTTGCGAGGGCGAAGAAGTCGTGATTGTCAATCCGGAAACGCTCAAGCCGCTTCAGGATAACAACATTGGTGAAATCCTGATCAACAGCCCCAGTAGCGGTGCCGGTTACTGGAATCGTCCTGATGAAACCGCGGCGACCTTCAAGTCCCGCATCTCTCCGGACGACGGCAAGGATTACGTGCGTTCGGGCGATCTGGGATTCATGCATGACGGAGAACTTTTCGTCACCGGGCGGCTGAAGGACATGATTATTGTGCGGGGCGTCAATCGCTACCCGCAGGATATCGAAACAACCGTCGAACAGTGCCACCCCTGGACGCGCTCCGGTGGTGCGGCTGCTTTTGCCGTTAACCGGTGGGATCGCGAACACCTAGTGGTGGTTTGCGAGGTCGAACGGGGACGCAAAAGCCGCGATTTCGATTCGGTGATTGGCGCTATCCGCTCCAGCGTGACGCAGGAGCATGATCTGCCCCCCGATGCAATCGTACTGGTGCGCGCCCACAGTGTGCCAAAAACCTCTAGTGGCAAAGTACAACGTCATGCCTGTAAAAACGCTTTCAACGAAGGTGAACTGCTGGTGATCGCGGAATGGGTGGCCTGGAAAGAAACCGCCGCAAAATCAGAGAAGGCCCAACGCAACGACGATCATACCGAACTGTTGCCCCCGTCAGCCAACGGTATGCTGGTTGCGGATGACGACACGTTGAATCCCACGGTGCTGGCGGCAGTGATCAAAGTCGTCAAACAGGTCGGTGAAGGTCGCGCCAAAGACATCAACGCCGATTCGAACATCGTTCACCTGGGCCTCGATTCGATGGAACGTCTGGACATCGCCCATACGCTGGAACAAATGTTTGGCGGACGGATCCCGGAAGAGGTGCTACAGGATGTCGAAACCGTACGCGAGGTTGCGGAAGCGATCGAGCAGCACGTGGGCGTGACGCTGGTCGATGGTACCGCCACCGGAGCCAAAAAATCGTCCCGCATCAAAGGCCCCATTCCCGACTCGTATTACAAACTTGAAAAAATGCCGGAGTACCTGCGGCTGGGAGCACTTCAGGAAAAGATCGCTTCGACGGGAGTGCGAAATCCATTCTTTTCCGTTCACGAAGGACGCATCGGCGACACGACACAGATCGACGGCAAGGAATTAATCTCCTTCGCCAGCTATAACTACCTTGGCCTGTCAGGACATCCGGATGTCAATTTGAGCGCCATCGAGGCGATCAATAAATTCGGCACCAGCGTGTCGGCCAGCCGGATCGTCTCCGGAGAAAAAACCATTCACCGGGAACTGGAGAGCGAACTGGCGTCTTTTTTGGGGGTCGAGGACATTATCACCTTCCCCGGAGGGCATGCGTGTAACGAATCGGTTATTGGGCACCTGGTCGGACCAGGCGATCTGATAATTCACGACAGCTTTGCTCACAACAGCCTGATTCAGGGCGCAGAACTTTCGGGGGCGCGCCGCCGTCCGTTCGAGCATAATAATCATCAGCAGTTATACGAAATCCTCAAAGAAACGCGCGATGACTACCGGCGGGTGCTGATTGTGGTCGAAGGCCTGTACAGCATGGATGGTGATTTTCCAGACCTGCCCAAGTTTGTCGAAATCAAAAACAAGTTCAAAGCATGGATGTACGTCGATGAGGCTCATTCGATCGGCACCTTGGGTGAAACAGGCCGGGGGGTCGCCGAGGTGTTTGGGGTCAAACGCGATGATGTGGAGTGCTGGATGGGGACATTGAGCAAATCGTTTGGAAGTTGTGGTGGGTTTATCGCGGGTAAATCGCAGTTGATCAACTATCTGCGTTACACGACGCCCGGATACGTGTTCGCTGCCGGTATGCCCCCGGCGAACGTTGGCGCAGCGTTGGGATCGCTGCGGGTGCTTCGAAAAAATCCACAACTGGTCTCGCAGCTTCAGGAAAATTCGAAGCTGTTCCTGAAACTTGCTCAAGAGGCCGGCCTGGACACCGGGATGGCCCAGGGAACTCCCATCATTCCAATCATTACCGGGGATTCGCTCAAAGCACTCCGGCTTTCCGAAGCACTACACAAAGCAGGCATCAACGCTCAGCCAATCCTGTATCCTGCGGTGCCGGAATCCGAGACGCGCGTGAGAATTTTCATGACGGCGATTCACACAGAAAGACAGATCCGCTTTGCGGTCGAAAAACTGACCGATGCATGGGAGGAGATAAGGAAGCAGGATAAAATCGAATCGCTGGAATCGGCGGTGAACTAACTCAAGCAATCAGAAACTTGTACCCGGTACCCAGTAATCGGTACTTAACACGCAACCTTCGCCAATCAACCCGCGTTCTTGACCCACTCACCTCCCCCATTGAATACATCTGCCAACTCACCAGATACCGTCGTCCAGGCCAAACGACTGACCAAGTCCTTTGGACGCTTCAAAGCGCTCGACAATGTGTCGCTGGAGGTCGGGCACGGGCAGGTTTTTGGTTTACTGGGTCCCAACGGCGCGGGGAAATCCACTCTCATCCGGACACTGATGGGATTTCTCAAACCTACCTCCGGATCGGCAACGGTTGCGGGTATGGACTGCCACACCGACCGACTGGCCGTTCATCAACAGGTGACCTACCTGCCGGGAGACGCGCGCGTTTACGGATTAATGAGAGGTCGATCGATCCTGAAACAATTCGCGCGCTATCGCAGCAACGCCAGCTACGATCGCGCTCTTGAAATTGCAGAACGACTGGAGCTGGACCTCTCCCGCTGGGTCGGTTTGATGTCCACAGGGATGCGGCAGAAACTCGCACTGGCCGTTTGCCTGTCGGTGGACTGCGCGCTGGTCATCCTGGACGAACCCACCGCCAATCTTGACCCGACCATTCGCAGCCGAGTACTGGAATACGTCTCCGAGGCAAAACGCGCGGGAAAAACCGTGATCTTCTCATCACATGTGCTCAGCGAGATCGAGGAAGTTTGTGACGAGGTCGGGATCCTCAAAAAGGGGAATCTGGTCTTCCGTCAATCCATGGCCAGTTTGGTTCGCCAACACCGGATCACCGTGCGCTGTGAAACGGGTCTCCCCCCGATACCGCCGTCACTGGCCGATCAGGTTACCATTGGCACCAAAAATACGCGCTCGATCATCGAAACACCCGATCGGGTTCCGGAGGTCATGCGCTGGATTTCCGAAGCGCATATCGATGACGTGGCCATTGAGTCCATTGGGCTCAAATCTGTCTATCACAGGTTTCATCAATGACCGATCCATCAACGACCGCTCCAGACCTGAATTTTGCGCTGCTGCGCAAGTATCTGAGCGAATCAATGCTGCTGTTTGCCGGACTGGTATTGGGTGTGCTATCATTTTGCTACTTTCGCGTGCGTGTGGTAGGAAAACTGGACACGGCTCAGTTTCAACAGATCATGGACCTGCTGCCCAAGGACTGGCGGAAGTTCACATCGGTGGATTTTGACTGGCTGGTTTCCTACCTAGGCCGGACATCGTTTACGCTGGATGAACCGATGCTGGTACTGTTAATTTCTTCATGGGCAATCGTGCGCGGGTCGGATGTGGTCAGTGGCGAACTGGGCCGCGGCACGATGGAAATGTTCTTGGCACAACCCGTTAGCCGCTCACGCGTCTTCTTCCAGCACGCGCTGTACACCATCACGGGCCTGACGATGCTGGTGCTGGTGGCGTGGCTGGGCATGGCGATCGGGGTCTGGACCACCAGCGTCGAAGAAACACGCTATCCGGAAATCATGGGAGTGCCGATCACCTTTGTCGGCCCCAAAACGGCAGTGGTCGCTGAAGTGTTTGGCATGCCTGCCGGCTTCCTTCAACCCAAAACGAACAACATTCCGATGTCCTCGGAGGTGGACGCGATTATGTTCTTGCCCGGTTTGGTCAACCTGTTTGCACTGGGCTTTTTTCTGTCCGGGTTTTCGGCAATGATGTCGGCGATGGATAGCTTTCGCTGGCGGACACTGGGAATTCTTTGTGCATTCTATTTCGCCAATGCGGGGATCAAAATACTGGGCATGTCGATGGAGGAAAGCCCATGGATTGTCTATTGCAGCATTTTTGGACTCTATTCCCCCGCCAGTTCTGTCGAAATGGCGCAGCACAACCTGTTCGACGCATTAAAGTGGTTTCGGTACGATGACGGGGGCGCGATTTTGAGTTCAGGCCCTTTGCTAAACAATGTCGTTCTGATCGGACTGGGAATCCTCTGCTATGCACTCGGCAAGCGTATCTTTCAGAAACGCGACCTGCCGGCTCCAACCTAAGATGATTGGCAGTTGAGAGTTTACCGTTGGCGATGCTGCCAGCTTCGCTCCGACGCTGGCAGCGTCGGCAACGGATGCCAACGGCTGGCAACGTCGGCACTGTTACAAATATGGCGAAAGCGGCAAATGTCATG
>CALCJM010000059.1 GCA_937967505.1 uncultured Pirellulaceae bacterium
CAGGGATTGGTGCCTCTGCCGTGGTGGCATTTGTTGAAGGCGGCTCTGACAAGGTCGATTCCGGACGTTTCAGCCGTAAGCGAATCGTACTGCCCTCGACTTCGATGCTGTCAAAACGACGTAACACTTTGACCGTGCGGGCGTCATTGGATAAATCCTTGGCAAGGTTCTCCTTTGCCAGTTCCTGTATAAATCGTTCCGGCAAGGGTTCTCCCTTGACTTGCGCGTTGACCAGTTGAACGACCAGGACCCCGTCATCCAGCCGCACATCGACTTGTGCGTCTGCGTTGAAGTAACGTCCGGCTCCTCCGGGAATTTGGTCGGTGGGAATGCTGACCTTGGCACGGATTAAGCCGTCTTCAATTTCCACCAACGCGCGACCACGTAGAGTTTCGTCCATTTGCAGCAGCGCGTTAATCTGCCGGGCTGTCAAAACCAGTTCCGTCTGGCCGTCTGCTTCCTTCTCCGGCGGAGTGGCAATGCTGCGGCTGTCGCGGCTATCGCGGTTGTCGCCGATTGGCGAAACCTGTTTCAAGAAGGAATCGACTTCTTCTTTCAACGCTGCCACCTCCTCGTCCTGCATTTCAATCGCAGGCAAGGGCTCCGGTTCGGCGTCAGTATACTTTTCGACCTGCTGAGTAATGAACCAGTATCCGCCGAAACCCAATGCAACAATTAACAGCAGACCTGCAAACGCACTGCCCAAGCAACCTATCGCCCAACAGCCGCATGCCTTCGAAGAAGATTGCGCCGGCAAGGAAGGTGGCTCGAAGGGCAATGGCGGTTTGGGACCTGGATTTAAATCGTCGGCCATCGGTATACCTTGTTCAAAAAACAGCCAGGACGTTCATGGAAGGCTCAAGCAGACCATCAGACCAAGACCGGAATTTTACTATATCACACCGGGTTAAATGAACAATGTGGCGTGCGACCGGTCATTGTTTAACGAGTGCTTCATGAATCGAACGAATGATAGCCAATCGGGCGGCCGTTTGTGCGTATGAAAAACGCTGCTACAATGGGCATCCGACAATATAATCTGAAGCCTTCCACCAAAAACCGTTTTAAACGCAATGAACACTCGGCAACTTTTTGCACCAACGCGCACTGAAATCTGCGGCATCCCTGTTGGGGAACTGGCAGACAAATTTGGCACACCGACCTATATCTACGATGCTGAAACGATTCGTCAGCGTATCGAACAATTGCGGCAATTCGATGTGATCCGATTTGCGCAAAAGGCAAACTCCAATATCGCCGTGTTGGACCTAATGCGAAAGCAAGGGGTTGTGGTGGATGCGGTCAGTTCTGGCGAGGTTCATCGCGCCCAACGCGCCGGATACGAACTGCATGGAGATCCCCATCCGGTGGTTTATACGGCGGATATTTTTGATCGTGAAGCGCTTGGTCTGGTGGTTGAAAACAACATTCCGGTCAATTGCGGGTCGCCCGACATGATCCGGCAACTGGGGCAAGCGGCTCCCGGACGTGAGATTACGCTGCGGATCAACCCGGGATTTGGTCACGGGCACAGCGCCAAGACCAACACCGGAGGAGACCATTCGAAACACGGCATCTGGCATGAACAACTGGAAGAATGTGTCGCCTTGGCCCGGGAGAACCATTTGACCGTCTCCGGATTGCACATGCACATTGGGTCGGGCACCGATTTTGAACACCTGTCCCAGGTGTGCGATGCGATGCGGCAGACGGCGATGAGAGTCGGTTCCTCGATTACGTGCATCAGCGCCGGTGGTGGATTGCCCACCCCCTACAAAAACGAAGACCAAGGACTGGATGTCGATCGTTACTTCCAGCTGTGGGACAAAGTGCGTAAGGATCTGGAAAATGAATTTGGCCATGCAGTGGCTTTGGAGATTGAACCAGGCCGGTTCTTGGTTGCCGAGTGCGGTTATCTGTTGACGGAGATTCGCGCGGTCAAGAGCATGGGCGAGAATTTATTCTATCTGCTGGATGCCGGATTCAACAATCTGGCCCGGCCGATTCTGTATGGGGCTTACCATCCGATGTCGATTGCGTTTTCGGGGCAGCCATCGACAGAGTTTCTGGACGCGATCGTGGGCGGTCCTTTGTGCGAATCGGGTGATATTTTCACTCAGGAGGAAGGCGGATTTGTTTGTGCCCGAGAGCTTCCGGTCGCCAGTGTGGGAGATTTTTTGGTGATTGAGTGTGCCGGCGCGTATGGGTTTGTGATGGCGTCGAACTACAACAGCAAACCGCTGGCTGCCGAGGTACTGATTGATGGTGGGCAAGCACATCTGATCCGCAAACGGCAGACGCCTGAAGATATCGTCGCCGGCGAGATGATCCCTGGCTAACGCGTTAATTGCGTCCGCGCCTTTACGCCAATGCGGCAGGTTGAACAGGGGAATCAATGGCCGACGAATTCGAACCGGGAGAGCCGTTTGAAAGATCACACCGCATCGACGTGGTGGTCTGCACTTGGAACCGCGCCGATCAGCTAAAAAATATGCTCGGCTCACTGCTGCGTTTGATTGTTCCATACGACCGGATGTTGCGACTGATCGTGGTCAACAACAACAGTTCTGACGGCACCGGCGAGGTGATTGCAGAGGTCGCCGATCACAAGTTTTTCGATCGCCACCGGCTGTTGGTCTTAAATGAGCCCAAGCAGGGGCATACTCACGCTCGCAACAAGGCCGTTGACCATCTGGACAGCGACCTGGTCATGTGGACCGACGATGATGTGAATGTGGATGCCAACTGGGTGGCCAATACCGTTGCGTTCGCCGATGCCAATCCCTGCACCGGGTTCTTCGGCGGCAAGATCATGGCAAAACTTGAACCACAAAAGCCGGACTGGATTGCGGAAAACTGGGACCTGTTAAAGGGCTGTTTTGCCGAACGCGATCTTGGCGATCAGCCGTTGGCGTTGGCGGAAAGCAGACTGCCTTACGGGGCCAATTTCGCGGTCCGAACGTCGTTGCAGAAGCGCTTTCGCTTCGATGCGTCGCTGGGCAGACGCGGCGATGAGGTGCTGGGCGAAGACGAGGTCGAGATGTTTCGCCGATTGCTTGCCGGGGGCTGGAAAGGACAATGGGTTCCCGGTTCGACGGTTGAGCATGTGATTGATGCCAGTCGCATCAATGAAGAATACATCCGACGTTACTTCATCGGGCAGGGCAAGGCACTGGTAAAAAAAGGCCAACCGTGGCACACGAACAAAAAACGGCTCTGGTGGGCGGCACTGCTGCACTACATCAATTTTCGGTTCAAACGCCAGTACGCACCGTCCCCAGCCTGGTTGGCGCAGCTGATCCGCAGTGGGTTGGCCGAAGGTCAGTACGCGCAGCTGAAAGAGCCGGATGTTTGACACTGGCGCTTAACCCGGAAACAGATCGCAAATCGTGGGGCGGTCGGCAATTGGATATTTCAGCAGATGCGGTTTGAGGGCTGGGGGGAGAGTGGAGAGATTTCCAAGAATTTCACCGCCCGTTACACGACAGGACCTTTGAAGGCAACGTGCGTGAGGATAGAGTGTGCGTTGGTAGCGCGTTTGATTGGCGGCTATAATGCAAAAATTTGTGACGGCGACGCCCCAGAGGATTCCCACTCGATTTTCATCTCCTTTGATTTCCATTCTTTCTTTGATTTTCATTCTATAACTGCGGACAAAAGCAGATGGCACTTGGATTTGGGATTATTGGCTGCGGTATGATCGCGGACTTTCATGCGAAAGCAATCGCGGATACCAGCGGAGCAAAACTGGTGGCCTGCCAAAGCCGCAGGATAGAAGCTGCCGTGCAATTTGCGGGCCGGCATGGAGGAACCGCGTATACCGGCGTCGCCGAATTATTGGCCGATCCTCACGTTGATATTGTCACAATCTGCACACCCAGCGGCGCCCATCTGGATCCCGCAGTTGCGGCAGCCAACGCCGGCAAGCATGTGATCGTCGAAAAGCCGCTTGAGATCACTTTGAAACGGTGCGACAAAATTATCGACGCCTGCGTCGCCAACCATGTCACACTGTCAAC
Source organism: uncultured Pirellulaceae bacterium (assembly GCA_937967505.1). Classification (GTDB taxonomy): domain Bacteria; phylum Planctomycetota; class Planctomycetia; order Pirellulales; family Pirellulaceae; genus Mariniblastus. The sequence continues at coordinate 4,020 of CALCJM010000059.1, forward strand.
GATTTTTCCGTCCCGGTTTCACGATTCCAGTCAACTGTTGAAGGCGGCGGTTGACCAAGGCAGATTTGGTACGCTGACGCTGGGGGATGCGTATGTCAAATGGTTTCGCACTCAGGAATATTACGACAGCGGCCAGTGGCGGGGCACGTGGGAGCTGGATGGGGGAGGGGCATTAATGAACCAGGCGATTCACAGTGTGGATTTGTTGACCTGGTTGATGGGGCCGGTTGTGGAGATTTCAGCGCAAACTGCGACGCTGGCCCACGACCGGATCGAGGTGGAGGACGTGGCGACCGCATCATTGAAGTTTGCCAATGGCGCTCTGGGAGTGATCGAAGCATCGACGGCCGCGTTTCCTGGCATGTTGAAGAAGCTCGAAATTCACGGCAACCAGGGATCGGTGGTGATCGAAGAAGAAGACATCAAAACATGGTCGTTTGCCAAAATGACCGCGCGGGACAAAAAAATTATCGAAAAATATGCTGCGATGACAGATACCGGTGGCGGTGCCGCAGACCCGTCCGCGATTGGTCACGCCGCACACGCCAAGCAATTCAAGGATGTGATCAAGGCGATCAAGAATGGGACACCGCTGGCGGTCGATGGTGCCGAAGGCAGACGCAGTGTGGAGATCATTTTGGCCATCTACAAAGCGGCGGAGACGGGAAAAACGATCCAGTTACCGCTGGCCAGAGATCCCGTTCTGAAAGCGCGAAAAAAGTCATGAGGCGATTGGCAGTTGAGAGCCTACCGTTGGCGATGCTGCCAGCTTCGCTCCGACGCTGGCAGCGTCGCCAACGGATGGTAAATTCCCAACCGCCAACCGCCTTAATGCCTCAATCTATGAGGCTCGGCCACAGACGGGAATTCACCGGGGCGTACAAGTTTGTGACAGGCAGTCATGGATCTTCCAAACGCCCGTTTTCGCACACAAATCGTGAAATTCGGGTTTTTACAGGGTGGTTATGCAGATTTTTGCACTCCATCAGCGCGGTGACGGTGCCCAATACTTGTGATAGCGGTCACAACGATTGGGCGGGAAATTTGGGTTCTTTTGTCTGTTTTCTACTGATAAAACGGGCTGAATATCTGCCGCAGATCACTCGGTAACTACAATCGTGAACGGTGCGACGCCTTTCCTCCAATTGTGAATTCGACTTTGAACGCCCGGGTCGAAACAATCTCATGTTAAAAACAACCAAGCAGCCCGTCAAAAAGAAGACCATGAAGAACGACATCATCCTCTTCGCCGCCATGTTCGCCATCGCGTGGATGGGTTACAACTTGATTGACGAGCAGTTTGGCGATCGATCTGGCTCCGGGGAGGCGGCGGTGGAGACACCAGTCACCACGGACGTGGCTTCGCCGGATTTAATGGCTAACCCAAACGGAATCGATGCGTCGATCGTCAGCGCGTCGGTCGCCTCCGACACCGTCCCTGCGACCAGCATCGTGGGTTCCGGGGAACAACAAATCAAATCGATGTTGAAGAATCGTGTTGATGCCTGGAATGTTCGGAATCTTGAACGTTACATGGCCGACTACCGGAAGTTTGATTCTTTGACCATCAACATCAATGGCGAAACGACCAAAGATTGGCAGCCAGTATACAACCGACTTGCACAACAGTTCTGCCCAGAGATGGGGACCTTGCGGATCGAAAACATGCAAATCGATATGGTGGGTGACGTTGCGGCGGTGGTCGTTGCCGACTGGAATCGACAGCAAAAGGATAGCGTCACTAACGGACGCATGAATTTGGTGCTGAATAAGGTTGATTCTACCTGGAAGATTATCGCGGAGACGCTGACTGAAGATTAGGGATTTACGATATTAATTTGGCAGAATTCCAAATAAATGCATCGCAAGAGATTTCGGAGAGTCCCGGCACGTTTACGGTCAATGGAAGACCAGTGGCCGGCCTTGAGCCACAAAATTCCGCAAAGAATCTTCTTTCGCGATCTCTTCTTTCTTCTTAACGGTGCTGAAGGTGGTGTTTCTATCGCCCACCGTCGCGTCTGAGCGATGGAATATCCAAGCTCCGGGTCTTCTTGTTGAGGGCTGAATGAACTCGAACATAGCTCATCCCGTCAGGGAATTTTTGGTGGGCAACGCGTGTTTAGCCATTCGCTGAGGGGGGTGTAAGGGTGTACCATAGGAGGCGGCAAGGTCGCCAGCGCGGAGACAAACAGCCACTCAAAAATGAACCGCCATTCAAAGAAAGCTCAACACAAAATTATGAAATACTACCTTTCAATTGTTTTTCTGATGGTTGTATCCATCGTCGGCGCTTCCGAAGTTGTGTTTGCAACCGATACGCGTCAAGTCATCAATATCGATTTCGATTGGAAGTATCAGGCAGGCGATATCAAGGGAGCCCAACAGGCTGCTTTTCCCGACGCCGATTGGGCGTCTACAGATTTACCCCATGACTGGACGATCGAAGGGGAGTACGCCAAGGACAATCCGTCCGGTGGGCGCTGCGGTTATTTGCCAACGGGTGTGCTCTGGTATCGAAAAGCATTGGAACTTCCTGCCGATTGGAGCGGCAAACGTGTCGCGGTAAAATTTGACAGCGTGTTTATGAACAGTACCGTCTGGCTCAACGGGCAGCAACTTGGTGTGCGGCCCTACGGATATTTGAGTTTTTCGTACGATCTAACCGATCATCTGGTGCCAGGCAAAAATATCTTGGCGGTGCGAGTTGACAATACGCCGCAACCGTCCGGACGTTGGTACACCGGCACGGGAATCTTCGGTCACGTTGATTTGGTGGGAACCAACCCGGTGCATCTTGAAGGTGGCAACATCTTCTTTCGGACTGTCGAAGCAGACAAAACTCAGGCAACGGTGGAGGTCACCACGGAGTATGCCGACGCGCAAGGGGTTACGATTCGCAATGAATTGGTTGACGGCAGCAACGCTGTTGTTGCGATGTCCGAATCGCCAGCGTTAGAGGGAAAACTGGTGCAGAGTCTCAGTGTTTCTGATCCGCATCGCTGGAGTCTTGATGATCCCCATCTTTATACATTGCGGACCACCTTAATCTCCGGCGGGGAACCCGTTGATCAAATCGAAACGCGTGTTGGCATCCGGACGCTCAGCTTCAACGCAAAAACAGGGTTTCAGCTCAACGGCCGGTCGCTGAAAATGAAGGGAGTTTGTGAACACCACGATGGTGGTCCTGTTGGCGGAGCATTTCCGCGCAAGGTCTTGCGGGAGCGGATCGCCCTGTTGAAAACGATGGGCTGTAACGCAATCCGGACTGCACACAATCCCCGCACGCAAGACTTTTATGAATTGTGTGATGAATTGGGCATGATGGTGATGGACGAGATATTTGACGGTTGGCACCAGAAGGCGGAGGCGGACTATGGTGCTCGATTCTTTGCCCAATGGTGGAAACAGGATGTGGAATCGTGGGTGCGAACAAACCGGAATCACCCCTGCATTGTGATGTACTCGATTGGCAACGAAACGGGCCACGAGGACGCCTACGACATCACCGGCTACATCAAGAAATTTGATTCAACCCGGCCTACGACCGGTGGAACGGTTTACAAGGGGGTTGATATTCAGGGCTACAACGGGCCGGGCGGGGTACCCGGTTCAATGCAGAAGTTTCACAAAGATTTCCCGAATGAGATTTGCGTTCGAACCGAGGTGCCTCATACTTTGCAAACACGTGGATTCTACCGTGTGAAAACCTGGTGGCGTGACAAACGCAAACCCCGCAATGTCATCCCCGAGTACGGATCTGAACAGATCTTTTTTGACGGCCATCCGCGTTACAGTTCAAACTACGACAATTGTGGTGTTCGTATCTCTGCGCGGACCAGTTGGCGCGAGACGCGCGACATGCCCTGGATTATCGGCGAGTTCCGCTGGACGGGATTCGACTACATTGGCGAAGCCGCTTTTGGGGGTGGCAAATGGCCAGCCCGAATCTGGAACTTTGGCATTATTGATTTGGCGGGATTGCCAAAGGACCACTTCTGGTTTTATCAAAGCCAGTGGACGGATGAACCGATGGTTCACGTTCTCCCGCATTGGACGCATCGCTTTTTAAAGCCCGGCACGATCGTTCCGGTGGTCGCCTATTCCAACTGTGATACGGTTGAGCTATTTCTCAATGACGAGTCATTGGGAAAGAAGACAGAAGATCCGGAATGGCTCGAGTTTGTTTGGAAGGTACCCTACGCGGCGGGTGAGCTAAAGGCGGTCGGGTATGTGGACGGGAAACCGGTGGCCGAAAAGAAATGGGTGACTTCCGGAAGCCCGGTACAGCTGCGGCTGGAAACGAACAACAATGAACTCGCACCGGACCGTCGGGATACCGCGACGGTCACTGTTTCTGCGCTCGATAAAAACGGCGATATCGTGCCGTGGGCAATGAATCGTGTTGAGTTCAAAATTGAGGGGCCGGTGAAAAATCTTGGTTTTGAGAATGGTGATCCGGTCGATGTGACGCAGCACCGTGTCAATCACCGTAATTTGTTTTATGGCTATGCACGCGGCTTTTTTCAGGCGACGGCAAACTCTGGCGATATCGGTTTAACCGCCGCGTCGATTTTGGGCGACACGGTCTTTAAGACAAAACAAACGGTCGCAATTGATGTTCGCAAGATCCAGCTGCGCGGCAACGGGCGCGATAGTGCCACCGAAATCCGCTATACGACCGATGGCAGCGAACCAAAGAGTGGAAAGGTATATAAAAATCCGTTGGAGATTGAGCAAACGACGCTTGTTCGGGCAGTCGTCATGCGAGACGGAAACGCGCTGCTGGAGCTTGAGCAGGAGTTTGTCAAAGGCACTCGCCCACCGGTTACTGATCGGCGTTGGGGACCGCAGGCGAACGAGGATCCTGCCAAGCCAGGGAAGAAGCGCCAGAAGCCATTTTCCGGACCATTCGACAAACAGGTTGTCGGGAAATGGCAGTCGAAGGTCGCGACATTTGATTTCATGGCGACTGGGGAACTGATCAAACGGGGCAAAGGATCGCCATCAAAATCAAAGCGTGGTTTTTGGTGGTATGACTACCCGGATGATGTTTTCGAAGACGTGGAAAATGCCGGAAGTGGAAGCATCCGCTGGCGCGGCTCTGGTGGGGGGAACCTTGAATTTCAAGATCAGTCGGCTGCCGTGTTGGAGTTCACCGAAGGCAACCGAACTTGGAATCTAACCCGCGAAGAAAGCGCAATTGGTGAGCCTGCGAAATAGCGATGCAGGCTTGATGGGTTTGGTCGGTGGGAACCGGCCAAGCCCGGATTGACGCGCTGGCTGATGCGATTACCCGGCAAATCAAACCGCTTATGTAGACAGTGTTGCGGTGCAACATCGGGCTAATTGCTCAAACCTTCGTCTTGACGAACGGACCAGCGACTGATATCTACGTCTGTCGCTCCGGTTTTAAGAGTTTCTGTCTTGAGTCAATCCGCATTTTTTTTCAAAGTTTGGTCGTTTCTGTTGGCTGTAGGTGTCATCTGTGCCAGCACCGCGCTGTCGCACGCGCAGAGACCTCGTTTTGCCGACCCTTTTGGAAACCAAGCCGGGAATTTGGGGCAAGCGGGCAATGTGGGCTTGCCGCAAAGTGGTTTGATCACCTCCGCCATACAGAATGCACCGCAGCTGCCTGCGTTGGTACAACCGGGTGCGCCCACCGCTAACTTTAATCCTGGCGCGTTTCCGCAAATTCAGCCACCGGGGAATGTTGGTAACATCCCGACGCTGGATTTGCCACGTTCGGGGCAGGCATTTTCCAATCAGATTTTCCCCGGACGCGATCCCTCGCAGTATCAATTACAACCGTTTCCGATCTTTCCAAACCCCGCCAGATTACCTTCTGCGGCGATTCAGCCGCCAGCCGGTTTTCCACCAGCCAATTTTCCGGGTGGTCCTCCACCGGCGATCGGGTTTCAGAATGTGCCTCCGTCTGGGTTTAACAGCGTCTTGCCTGATGCGCGTATCGGTCAGCCTCAGTACAACTACGGCAGTGACGGTTATGGGAATCGTTGGCCGTACCAGGGAACCGGGTCTAACTGGCTGCCAGCGATCGACTGGAGTTGGCCTCGTCAACAATGGCAGCGCTTTCAAACCCAGTTTCTGCCGCGCGTCTTGGAGCGTCCACGTTTTCGGCATACCTATTTGCATGGCAGCAATCGCAACGGCATCAACGGGAATGAGCTGGACATCAACGATATCGAGGTGGCTACTACGCTGACGGTGCCCAATTTTCTGCAAAGCCAGCAGCCATTGCGGATCAGTCCCGGATTCATCGCGTCGTTCTGGGACGGACCGGACACACCGTCCACCGGTTTTGATCTGCCTGCCAGAGCGTTTGGAGCGTATCTGGGAATGGATCATGTCACAGACCTTGCCAAAACCTCGGGCTTGGAGAGTAATTTTACCGTGGGCGTCTACAGTGACTATGAAAATTACTCCTCGGACGCGATACGACTGACCGGGCGATTGTTGGGGTGGCAGCGCATTAACGAATACACGGTGGGCAAACTTGGTGTGGAATATTTGGACCGGATAAAGGTGAAACTGCTTCCTGCGGTCGGGCTGTTTATGTCCCCCAATGCGGACATGAAATTCGATCTGTATTTTCCCCGCACCAAACTGGCTCACCGAATCCCCAACGTCGGCAACTACGAGATGTGGGCTTATGCTGGCGGTGAGTACGGAGGGGGGAGCTGGGCCATCGAACGGATCGATGGCAGTAACGACCAAGTCGATATCAACGACGTGCGGGCGTTCATTGGTGTCGAATGGATTGGGCCGCGGCGGGTGACCGGATTTTTTGATTTTGGGTACGCGTTTGAGCGCGAGTTGGTTTACCGATCCAATCCGCTGAATGATCTGGAGTTGCAGGATACCCTAATGGTGCGTTCGGGATTGGCGTTCTGATCCGGACGCTCGTCAGACGGTCATAGCGCTCCTGTGGCATCTATCGCCAGTCCGCATGACAATCGGCACAGGACTGGCCGATTTGGTTGGTTGCCGCTGAAGCGCGACTGAAATCTCCAGTCTGGGTGGCGGATTTTAGTTCGACGGCTGCACTTTGCATCTGCTGGGCGAACGCAACATAGTCGTCTTCTTCGGCGTCGGGCATTCCCTCCAGCAAAATGACTCGTGCCATCATGGCGATCATGTTGGCTTCCTGGTCGATGTCGCCACCAGCACCCCGGAACGCGTTCTGATTGGCCGTGTATTTCTTCAGATTCTCATTGGCCGATTCCAGTCGAACCATTAACGGTGACCGATTGGCTGCGGCGGACCAGTCAATGGTCTCCGGAGCCGGATCGGTGGCGACGATTGAACCACCACGCACCAACTCCTGTAGTTCCTCTTTGCGAGTTTTACAGAAGTGGAAACCGGTCGCCGCGCCCGTTCGGGAGGAAACGGCCGCCTTTTGAAACAGCATCTGGGCCGCCGGTGCGTGTTTTGACCACCTGATATCGCCATCGTACTGTCGAATCACCGCAAACAGCACCGACAGCATCTCAAAACATTGGTTTACCTCACCAAATTTGGTTTGGAACACCACGGGTGTTGTCACCAGTCGGCTGACGGCCTGCTGCTGGGCTTTGACTTCGTCTTCGATAGCCGCCGCGTCCACCAGCGTTTTCCAGGAATCGCGTCCCGCACTGACAGAGGTGGCCTGGTCGTCGGATGTGACTTTCGAGTCTGCCGCCAACGCGTTCGCATCGGGACGTGGACCGATGATCGCTTCGGCGTAGACATCACGAAAAAACAGTGGATCGTTGGGTTGTGCGCCGGTCCCGTTGCCAAATGTGGGCCGTTTTACGCGCTTCACCCGGCGTACCTTCTGCGGCGTTGGTTTTTCCTGCCCGGCGACGTTGTCGCACAGGATGGGTGCAACCAACAGCAGCACTACGGCGATCTTGAACAGCACGGTGGCGTCAGATTGGAAATGAGTTTTTGAGATCAAATTGAGGTCCTAATGACGATTGAGCGTGTTGGTCCAGGCGGCAACTTCCGGCAGCAGTTCAATCAGCCGCACGGCATGTTGGGGGGATTTGTAGGCAGGGAATTTTTTCCTCTTTAACAGCGCGATGATTTTGTCCAGTCGATTCACCGATTTAAACTCTTCTGAATGGGCGAAATACATCAGCAAACGCTCGCCCGGTCGAGTTTCGACCTGCGGTAAGCGCGAGGGGAACAGCGCGTCGAACATCACCAGTCCGTGAAACTGGTCGCGATGGGTAAACGCAGTCAAACAGGCCATCGTCCCGGCCGTTTTTTCGCCTCCGATCGCCACGCGCGCCGGGTCAAACGGGACTTTCCTGGCCAGCCGTTGTACTGCCTTGCCAATAAACTCATGCTCGCCCGGGGTCCATGATTTTTGATCCAGCGACTGGGGAATCAGCAGCATCAGATTACATCGTTGGCAATCCGCCGCAGTGGCCTTGAGTGTTTCGGCCGAATCGTGAGCGCCGGGCTCCGATACCCAAACGAACAAACCAGGTTTGCCAACGGTGGCGAAGTCATTTTCAGGCACGATTGCGAAACAGCGGTTGGAAGAATCGGCAACCGAGATCTCGACCACCGTTGCTTCTCCTGCGGTGTCGGCGGGCACCGGCACAACCTCGGGCAGGTCTGATGGTGGCCGGGCGCTGGTTGGCACAGCGGTCAGTTTCAACGGATCGCGACCGGATTCGTCGGTGCCCCGGTCGGAAGTCGCGACCGTCAGTTCCAGCTCCTGCCCGGCCGACAACTGATTAATGCGTTGTTGGAAATCGTCCCAGGAATCGGTCGCTTCCCCGTCAACGGTCAGAATGGCTTGTCCGGCCTTCAGTCCGGCGTTCTGAGCAGGGCTGTCGGGTAGCACGTGCCCAATTTTCAGGCTGTCGCTGGTATTGTCGGCGTCCGGATTGACACCGATGGAAGCGGGTACCACGCCGATGGCAAGTTCTTCAAACGGTTCGATTTTATCAGTCAGCGTTGCGGTCAGGGTGAGAGTTTGGGTGTCACGCAGGACCGAGATGTTGACGACATCACCGGCGATTTTGGCCCCCAGTAAATGCTTCATCTGGGCGTGGCTGACGAGTTCTTTTCCGTCGATGGCCAGCAATTTGTCACCGGCTTCCACTCCGGCCCTGTCTGCCGGTGATTTGGGGTAGCAGTAACCAATAAAGGGCGTGTCGGCGAAAATATCTTTGCCCTTCATCGACACCCCCAACAGTCCGCGGTGAAGGTCGTTGCCGCTGGCCAGTTGGTCGATCATGCGCTGGTAGCCAGCCAAAGGTACGGCGAAACCGATCCCGGAATCGTACCAGTCCGCGCCGGCTTCCACGTCGGTGTCATCGGGGGCCAAAGGGCAGAGGATACCGATCACGTCGCCTGAAAGTGTGATCAGGGGACCGCCGTAGTTGGCGCGAGAAACGCGCGCGTCGGTTTGGATGGCCCGATTCCAGATTCTTCCTAGGGCGCTGACGATCCCCACCGAAAGCCCCGGTTTCTTTTCGTCGTAGACCTTGCCCACCGCGATCACGGTTTGTCCGGTGCGAATGATTTGTTCTGCGGGCGGCATGGAGATGGGATGAAATGGAAAACGGGTGTCCGGTTCTGCCTGCAACAGCACCAGATTACGACTGTGGTCGGTAGCAACGATCGACGCGATAAAACGGCGAGTTTCCGTTTCAGATGCAACCGTGTTTGAAGGAAGAACGTTAGCAGAAGCTGCTGAAGTTGGTGGGGCAACCGTTTTCAGGAAAATGCTCGACGGCGTCCCGCGCAGATTGTAGGCCGCAGTTAAAAACAGTCCTGAATCCGAAACGCAGATGGCTGTTGACAGACCACTGCCTTTGACGCCGCCAAGTGTTTCGATTCGCGCCACCGATGGGGCTATAAATTCAACCGCCCGTTTAACAGCCTGTTCTTCCAATTGAACAAGGTCCTCGTCGGCAGTGTCGGGAGGATCGGCAGGTGCCTTCGGCGCGCTGTTTAATTCGATGCTACCACTTAGCTGGCTGGAAACTGGCAGCACAGCGGGCTTAACCGCTTCCTGAGCCACCACCGGTCGAACGTGAGAGAACCACATCACCAGCAAGACGCAGAGGGCAAGTGCAGCAAATAAATTTGCTTTTGCGGAAGACGTTTGACGGAAAAATTGTGGCGGTTGCATGGCTGGCCGGGTTTCGTTTTAAAATCAGAAACAGCGTCTGGATTGCAGTGCGTTAAAGAGAGCAAAAACGGCAAAAATGGCAGGCTTAATTGCACCGTGATTGGTGATGTGGCAACGCAGCAAACCTTATTTTACCGCAATGCAGATGGGAGAACGAGTCCCTCGGCGATCCACACTGATTCGCATTGATTCGTGTTGAACTACTTAACCGGTTGACGGAGCGTTCGCAGAATGCAGGTTGGGAGAAGGGTAAAACTGCTGTCATTGTATCGACATTTGCCGTGGGAGATTCGGGTTGACGGAAAATCGCAGATCCGGAGAATTTAACAAATCGACAGGATGTCGATGTGGATTTGCGTCCGAGACGCAACGGTTTTTCAATGGCGACCGCCAGGCAAGGAGGCCTTGTGAGTACCCCGACGACTTCAAAAAATACGTCCGGAATTTCGGTTCAGGACATTTTGCCCTACGCAAAAATCATTGGCCATAACAGCGACAGCGCGTTGGACATTGAATCCTGTTGCGGTCACTGGGAAGATGTCCAGCAAGGCGATCTTTATGTGGCTGTCGTGGGGGCGCAGACCGATGGGCACGACCACGCCGCTGCGGCATTGTCCAAGGGGGCGACCGCCGTGGTGACCGAACGGCTGTTGGCAATCGATGCTCCCCAAATCATTGTCCCTGATACGCGTCAAGCTTACGGGGAAATCTGTCACCGGCTGGCCGGCACCCCCAGCACTCGTCTGACCACGATTGGTATTAGTGGTAGTGACGGAAAAACGGTCACCGCCCACCTGATCCACAGCATTCTCAAGGCCGACGCCCGCGCTACGGGTTTGGTTTCCTCGATCGAAGTCAACTTAGGTAAAAACACGCAATCGATCCCCAACAATCGCATTAACCCTCCGTTGATCGCCGAGCAATTCTCTCGCATGGTCATGCATCAATGCGACTATGCTGTTGTCGAAATTCCCAGTCAGGCGTTGGCCAAACGAGCGTTATCGGGCATTGAACTTGATGTCGCCGTGCTGACGAACATTCGCCACGACCCGAACGACTTTCACGGCAACGGAAAAAACTATCGACGGGCGTTTTTGCGGATGATCGATCACCTCAAGGATACCGGTTTGGCGATCCTGAACAGTGACGACCCCAAGTCGCATTTTATGATTGAGAAACTGGACTCTCCGGTGTTGACGATCGGGATGCGGCAGGACGCCAACATCAAGGCGTTTGTGGTTGAGCGTACGGCCAGCGATCAGGTATTTATGATTACCGCCGGCGGTGATTCGGTTCCCGTTCGAACGGATATCATCGGCGACCATCACATTTACAATTGCCTGGCCGCTGCGGCGGTCGGATTGACCCTTGGAATCAGCCTACAGACGATCGCCAAAGGGCTGGAATCGACAGGTGCAATCCCCGGTCGGATGGAGCGCGTGGAATGTGGGCAGCCGTTTGGAGTGTGGGTTGATTCAGCCAGCAGCCCTTCTCAATTGGCCAATGCGTTACGTACCCTGAAACAGGTGACCAAAGGGAAGGTCTGGTGTGTTTGTTCGACCGATCCTCAGCAGTCCGGCCAACAACGACGATTGTTGGGCGAAGTCACAGAAAAAGCGGCTGATGCGTCGGTGATTACACGCACCTGTGCGGATCCGATGGTTGATTACGAACCCATTCATCAGGTGTTGGACGGGTTTCGTAAACCGGAGTCCGCCCAAATTATTCCCAATCGCTTTAAGGCGATCGAGTGGGTGTTGAATCAGGCGCGGCCGGGCGATGCGGTGTTAATCTCCGGTTGCGGTGAACGGCCGTTTGCTTTGGTGGGCGAACATAACTGGACGATCGCCGATCGTGATGTCTGCCAAGCTTGGTTGTACGACAATGCGTCGCTGATGGATGAAAAATTTGACGCCTCGCCAGGTATCTACAATATTGAAGACTACCGAAGTTAGGAACGCGCGATAAAACGGTTGATCTTGAACAAACTGGCGCTGTCCAATGATGCACCCCCGCAAAAACACATCCGCGCTGTTTTGGATGATTGCATTGGCGCTTGCGGTTCCCGCGGTCCCGTTTGTGCTGCTGGGGTGGTGGCTGGAACCGGCGATCGAATCTTTTGCGAACGCCGCCGCTGCCATGCCGCTCTGGCAATCAGCGGCGGTGACGATCTTTGGACTGGCGATCGATATCTTTCTGCCGGTGCCATCGAGCGTCCTGTTAACCCTAGCGGGTCAGTCACTTGGCGCTGTACAGGGGACGATCGCGGGATGGGTGGGACTGAACCTGTCGGCCGCGATTGGGTACTGGACCAGTCGAAAGTATGGACCGGCAGTGATCGACCGGTTTTCATCAACCGACGCGGTCGCTGATGTTCAACAATTGCGGGACTGGCCGGTGTGGTGGGCGTTGGTCGCGTGTCGGCCACTGCCAATCTTGGCCGAAGCAAGTGTGTTAATCGCGGGGGTGAATCGAGTTGGCCCGATGAATTTTTGGCCGCCGGTTCTGATTGCCAATCTGGTCATTGCGGTGGCATACAGCTGGTTGGGAGAATTTTCGGCCAAGCACGACTGGTTTGTGTCGGCCGTTGTGGTTTCAATGGTACTTCCGGTGATGTTTGTCGGGGTACGATACGTCTGGAAAAGATATCGTCAGGGTATGTAAAGGTCTGCCAAGGTGCGGCGACATCGGATACAACAGCATCAAAGAAAGGCATTGGGGGACTTTTAGAACATGAAACGTGACCTTCAAGTGATGAAGCATCCGCTGGTGGATTACCATCTGACAGCGCTGCGTGACAAGCATACTGCGGGAGCCGGCTTTCGGCAGGCGATAAAAACGCTGTCGATGCTGTTGGCTTATGAGGCGACTGCCGATCTGGAGACCTCGACGCATCCGGTAGAAACGCCTTTGGTTACCTGCGACGGTTATCAACTGAATTGTCGTGTCGGTCTGGTGCCAATTTTGCGAGCCGGCGTGGCGATGGTTGAGCCCATGTTGGACTTGATTCCTGCCTCCGAGGTCTGGCATCTTGGCATGTACCGTGACGAAGCAACTGCGCAGCCGGTTCACTACTACAGTAAACTTCCCGACGGCAAACCGGTGGACATTGCGTTTGTGCTTGACCCGATGCTGGCGACCGGAGGTTCCGCGTTGATGGCGATTGAAGCGTTGAAAAAATGGGGCGTTGCGGAAATTCGAATGCTGGCCATTATCGCCGCCCCAGAGGGCATCGCCCGATTGCAAAAGGATTGTCCGGAGGTTCAGGTTCACGCGTGCGTGGTCGATCAGCGCCTGAACGAAGATTATTTTATTGTGCCTGGCCTTGGCGACGCCGGTGACCGAATCTTCAACACTGTTGGATAGTATGAGTTTGCAAGTTTTTGGTTGCCCGGGTTGCGAGCAACCTTTTCAGGTGGATTCTGGCCAGGCCGGGCAACAGGTTCGTTGTCCGGGCTGTCACGACGTGGTGCAGATTCCTGATTCGATCGGCGATTCGTCAGCGCTGAACCCTGCCATTCCGTCGGCGGTTTCGCCTGAAGGGGAGCCGGAGGTCCCCGAGGCGTTTGATTGTCCCGCGTGTCAGGCAGCGTTCGGTGTGTTGCCATCCATGTACGGATCGACCATGGCGTGTCCGCACTGTGGTCAGGCGGTCGCGCTTGAGCGAACGCCGCCACCGGTGCCGGCGTCCCCCGGGAAACGGGGCAAAGCCCCCGAGATCCAGATCGAAACCGATAGCGTGGAAGCATCGGCCGGTGCGGAAGCTGTTCCTGAAGCTGTCCCTGAGGTCGCGGTTTTTGTTCCACGGAATGTCGATCACCTGTTGCCACCGCGTTTCGCAACGCTCGACCCGGCCTTTTTTTACCGACGTGGTAACAAAGAAGACCAGGTGCTTTTACCGCAGGCCGGTGGAGGGATTCAGGCCGTCAGCAACCGGATTGTAACGATCATCCACAAGGGTAAAGAGTATCAGCTGATCGCCTCGCCGCGCTATCGCAGGAATCTGGATATTGTCGTCAATGCGCTTCTGGTTCTGGTGGCATTGGGCCTGTTGCTGGCGATTTGGTGGGCCTGCTAATTGCCGGAAAATGTGATAAACTGAACAGCCCTTTAACGATTGGCCGGTAGAAGGCCGACCTCCTGAATTGGTCGGTTCTCCCGAATCGTTAGCTCCCATTTACCCTTCAGCGATCTTTCGTTACACACGACAGCACTACAGGTTCAACAAGATGAGTTCAAAAAACGATCCCTTCAACTGCCGCACGAACATCAACGTCGGAGGACGCGACATTGGCATCTATCAACTGTCGGCACTTGAGGAACAGGGACTGGGAAAGATCAACACGCTTCCCTATTCTATCCGCGTGCTGCTGGAATCGGTCCTGCGAAACTGTGACGGGCGCGTCGTCACCGAAGAAGATGTGAAAAATCTGGCCAGTTACAACGCTGCAAGCCCGGCAATTGCAGAGATTCCCTTCAAGCCTGCCCGGGTGGTGCTGCAGGATTTCACCGGCGTCCCGGCGGTTGTTGATCTGGCCGCGATGCGATCGGCGATGGCGCGGCTGGGGGGGGACCCCAAAAAAATTAATCCGCTGATCCCCGTCGATCTGGTAATCGACCACAGTGTTCAGGTCGATCAATTCGGCTCTAGGGCCGCCCTGTCGGCCAATGTTGAATTGGAATTCAAGCGTAACGGTGAACGCTATGAGTTCCTGCGTTGGGGACAGAAGGCATTTGACAATTTCCGCGTGGTGCCTCCCAATGTAGGCATCGTGCATCAGGTTAATCTGGAATATTTGGCCAAAGGCGTGTTCGTTCGTGAGGACGAACACGGTCTGGTCGCGGTTCCCGATACGCTGGTGGGAACCGACAGTCACACGACGATGATCAACGGACTGGGTGTGTTGGGGTGGGGCGTCGGCGGCATCGAGGCCGAGGCGGCCATGCTGGGGCAGCCGATTTATATGCTGTTGCCAGAAGTGGTTGGATTTGAGCTGACGGGAAAACTGGCTGCGGGAGCAACCGCCACCGACCTAGTGTTGACCGCGACCGAAAAATTGCGTTCGGCAGGAGTGGTTGGCAAGTTTGTCGAATTCTACGGCGAAGGTGTCTCGCGCATGTCGCTGGCGGATCGTGCGACGCTGGCCAATATGGCACCCGAGTACGGTGCGACGATGGGTTTCTTCCCGATCGACAGCGAAACGCTGGACTATATGCGACGCACCGGTCGAACCGAAGAAGAAATCGCCACCGTCGAAGCCTATACCAAGGCCCAGCAACTGTTCCGCACCGACGATGCTCCGGTGCCGACGTTTACACGAACGTTGTCACTGGATATCGGTACGGTGGAACCCTCGCTGGCCGGTCCCAAACGCCCTCAAGACCGTATCGCGCTGTCGGCGATGAAGGATTCATTCAACAAAAGCCTGTCGGCACCTGTTGGTCACAGCGGGTTTGGTTTGGACGATGACGAACTTGGTGCATCGGCCAAGGTCGAAGACAACGGCCACTCCAGCACGATCAAGCATGGTTCGGTCGTCATCGCGGCGATCACCAGTTGCACCAATACCAGTAACCCCTCGGTCATGATCGCGGCCGGCATACTGGCGCGAAATGCGACGGCGCGTGGGTTAACTGTCCCGCCATGGGTCAAAACCAGTCTTGCCCCCGGTTCGCGTGTGGTCACTGACTACCTGGACAAATCGGGCCTGACGGAGTCATTGGAGAGCCTCGGTTTTCACACCGTTGGGTACGGGTGCACATCGTGTATCGGAAACAGCGGACCGCTGCCGGAGCCCGTTTCCAAAGCGATCACCACTGGTGAACTGGTCGCGTCCAGCGTGCTTTCGGGGAACCGCAATTTCGAGGGACGCGTCAACCCGATGACCAAGGCCAATTATCTTGCCAGTCCACCACTGGTGGTGGCCTACGCGATTGCGGGCACGACGGATGTTGATCTGGTGACTGAACCAATCGGACAGGGGACCGACGGCGACGTGTTTTTGAAAGACATTTGGCCCACGCAGACAGAAGTTCAACAGATCTTGGACGACAGTGTGCTGCCGGAAATGTTCCAAAATCAGTATTCCAACGCGTTCGATTCCAACGAGATGTGGAACAAGATCGAAACGGGCGACGGTGACCTGTACCAGTGGCAAGACAAAAGCACTTACATTCAGGAACCGCCGTTTCTTGCCGGGTTGACCAAAGAAATCGCACCGATCCAGAACATCGAAAATGCACGATGCCTAGCGTTATTGGGGGATTCGGTTACGACCGACCATATTTCTCCCGCCGGTGCGATCGCCAAAAATGGTCCGGCCGGGAAATACCTTCAGGATAATGGCGTTGATGTGCGTGAGTTCAACAGTTTTGGCTCTCGTCGTGGCAATGACCGGGTGATGGTGCGTGGAACGTTTGCCAATATTCGCATCCGAAATCAGTTGGCGCCCGGAACCGAAGGCGGAGTGACCACCCACTTGCCCTCCGGCGAACAAATGTCGATCTACGATGCCTCCATGAAATACCAGGCCGCCGGCACTCCGTTGGTGGTGTTGGCGGGGACCGAGTACGGCACCGGCAGTAGCCGCGACTGGGCGGCCAAAGGAACGATGATGCTGGGTGTGAAGGCAGTGATCGCCGCCAGTTACGAACGTATCCACCGAAGTAATCTCGTCGGTATGGGGATCCTGCCACTGGAATTTGCTGATGGTCAGACTTGGAAAAGCGTTGGTCTGACCGGCAGCGAGACATTTTCGATTCTCGGGCTGGATAAAGACCTCGAACCACGATCGATCATCGAGGTGGTGGCGAAATCCGCAGACGGCAAAGAAATCAAATTTAAGTCCGTTGTGCGCATCGATACGCCCGTTGAAATGGATTACTATCACAACGGTGGAATTCTGCAGACCGTGTTGCGAAACCTGTTGTAGTGGGGAATCGCTGCCGACCTTCAGTTTTCATTCATCCAGCCCCGGAGTTTGAATCAGCAATCTGACAGCGACAGTGTGGCCAGTTTTCAACAGACTGGTCGTCGATGCGGTTCGTTTATCGTGGTTGAGCCGGGAAACTACAGCGGTGCCAAACACCCATCGCTGGACCCGTTTTACAAAACGCGCCCCGAACGCAAACGGCTTGTTGAACTGAAAAAGACAACCTTGTAAACAGGCTTGTAAGTTGGCACATCGTTCTCGTTAATCAAAGTGTTTTTCAACGCCGGTGTCGTCAGGCGTTTCAGCAGTTCCCTTCTTTCGCGTCCGGGTTGTTCGTGCCAAAAATTGCAATCATTGGAAGCGGCATTGCCGGTTTGGCGGCGGCATACAATTGCAAACGGCAGGGGCATCACGTGACGCTGTTCGAGAAACAGGCGTCTCCGGGCATGGGAGCCCATGGGTTTCAGTTAAACTTTAACGGCCACGCGGTGCTGGGCGATCTGCCATCACGGATGTTCAACCGCTCACTTTGGCCCGGTGTCGCCCGACTGTACGACGACCTGGGCATCCAATACGAAAAAGTATTGGCTGAACAGAACTTTTTTAGTGTTGAAACCGCGCGTTCGTTTCAGTTTTCCATCCCCGTCGATTGGAAGGTGAAACTTGGTATCGCCACCGGCGTGGCAGCCAGTCCCATGCACAGGCAAATGCAGCGCCTGCAACAATGCGCGACGCGCGATTTGGAGCAGGGCAATGCCGGTGGAACCTTCGCGCACTATTTAAAGCGGCATGATTTCAGTGCGGAATTCACCAGCACGTTTTTGTTCCCGGCACTTTCGGCGACGGTGTGCACCTGTTCGGACAAGGCGATCGGCAACTATCCGGCGGCCATTTTGTTGGACGCGATGCAAAAAATCGGCACTGGTGACGGTTTGTGGCGGGTTTCCGCAGGTTCATCGGCGGTGGTTTCCGCACTGTTGGCCAGTGTCGATGACCTGTGTTGTTCCACTCCGGTGGTCAGCGTCACCGAAAACGATGCTTCGGCAACGATCCGCCTGCAAGATTCACAACTGGAATTTGATCGTGTAATTATCGCGACCCAGGCCAATCATGTCGCGCAACTTTGTCCAGAACTTCCTGGTTCAGTACGACAGGTCTTGGCATCGTTCGTGTATGAACCTGTGCCGGTGATTGTTCATACCGATCCGCGTTTTATGCCCACCGAGAAAGGTCAATGGAGCGTGTTCAATTTTCAGTCTTCATCAGCGGGGTCGATGTGTTCCGTCTGGTTGAATCGATTTCATACACAGTGGCCTGACGGGGAACCTGTTTTTCAAACGATCAAACCGCTGTTCGAACCGGCCTCTGATACGATCAAGTGTGCGGTTAACCTCCAACGTCCGGTGGTAACCGAGGCATCGTATGGTCTCTGGGATTCCATCGCCAAAATTAATCGCTCCGGTTCAAGGATCAAGTTTTGTGGGTCGTATGCCGTCGAGGGCATTCCGCTGTTGGAGTCGGCAGTTGTATCGGCGCATCGGGTGTGTCAGGATTTGGCAGGTGGCTAACTGGTCAACGGGTTCGTTCGGGTTTACCGATGATGAAAGAACCAGCGATATCGAAGAATCAGAAATAGGGCAGCGGTACCAAGTCCGATGGTCAGACCGTACCACAGCCCCATTGGTCCAAACCCCATTGGAAATGCCAGCAGCCATCCCGAGGTTGCTCCGCAGCCCCAGTAAGCCAGAAGTGTCAATAACATCGCAGCGCGCGTGTCCTTGAGGCCGCGTAGCGCATTGGAGGCGGCGACTTGTAGGCCATCAAAGATTTGGAACATCGCCGCGACGGTAAAGAACATCAGCGCCCATTGCACGACGCTGGTATTTTCCGGTGCGTCGTATTCCAGATAGAAGGAAATGATAACCGCGGGCAAAAGCAAAAATGCGACAGCTGACACACACATGGCTGCCCCGGCGCTGGCGATTCCAACATAACCGGCCACGCGCGCTCGCGCCATATCGCCGGCCCCGACCGCCAGTCCGACGCGTACGGAAAGTGCGATCGCGATCCCCAACGGAACCATGAAAGTCACCGAGGCCGTTTGCAGGACGACATGATGGGCGGCCAGTTCGTCCACGCCAAAATTCCCCATGGCGAACGCGGCTGCGGAGAACATGCTGATTTCGAATCCGATCGTCAGGCCAATGGGAATGCCAATGCGGAGAACTTCAGCCATGGTCCCGGGATCAAACAGCTTTTTGCCGGGGCATCGCACCAGTTCGGGATAGGTTCTGATAAAGTAAACCAGCAGTATCAAAAACGAAAACGTCATGACCAACGCACTGGCGTACCCGGCCCCCACCAACTCCAGCCGGGGAAACCCGAATTTTCCAAACATCAACGCATAATTGGCCAACACATTTAAACCCACGCAAACGACGCTGGTCATCAAAATCGGACGCGTGTCAGACAACCCCTCCAGCGTCGCGCGCAAGGCCATGTATCCAAATGCAGGAAATAGTCCCCACGAAATGGCGCGCAGGTAAGCACCGCTCTGTGCGGCAATATCCGGGGGCTGGTCAAGCCACCTAAACAGCGTGTCGCTGTGCCAAAACAGCATCATCGCGGGGACCATCATCACCACACACAGCAGGAAAGCCTGCCGCAGGGCCAAGGCGATTTTTTGGTTGTCGCCGGATCCGTGAGCCTGCGATACGATTGGATTCAGCCCCAATAAAACGCCCGACAGAATGAAGATCAACAGATACCATGTTGTGCTGCCCAAGGCGATGCCGGCAATCGCATCGTTGTTGATCTTCCCCGCCATCAACGTGTCGATGAAGGAGAGCGTGTTTTGCGCCAGATGCGCCAGTACCAACGGGACGGCCAGTTTCAGCAAACTGAAAAATTCGGCGCGGTAGGTCACCAGTGCGGGTTGGGATGACGGTTGCAAGATTATTCGTTCTTCCGGGTTTTCACAGCAGGGACGCCTGTTTTATATCTGGTCGATTGCACTGCGGCTACCGTTGGTCCGGGATGGGGCGCTGGATGTTGAAGCCTGTCGTTACAGTGTCCGCCGGAACACCCGCACAGACAATCTGACGTTCGATCTTATTCGGCCTTCGATTTTATCGGCCGCGATCCTGACGGAGATTGGCCGGTGAGCGTGATCAAGCCAACCTCCGGCAGACAGTTGATTCGAATGCACTTATCTCCCGAGATACCGCGACTGACGTGCATCAACATTTGGCCAATCGTGAATGTTCCAGACGCATACCGAATCCCAAACCGGCTTGGCGCAACGATTGGGCCAATGAAGGGAATCTGAATTTGCCCACCGTGAGTGTGTCCGGCAAACATCAAATCAAATTTGTACTTGGCCGCCCAATGAACTTGATCGGGCGAGTGGCTTAACAGGATTTTCAATGGATCCTCTGCGGCGATTGCATTTTCGAAATCCTGATTGTTGAAATCCTGAATCATGGCTTCCTCCAACCGTTTGAGATTGGCGGCGTGGGGAAACCAAGGCAGTTCGTTGCCGGTCAACGCGATCGTGGAACCTCGAACGCAGATCGATTGCCACTTTCCGGATACACCGACCATCCCGGAATCCTCCAGACGTTGTCGCAGCATCGATTCTGGCTGGATTCGCCGGTCATGATTTCCCAACACGTAGTAGATCCCGTGAGTCGCCTTCAGGTTCCCAAAAATTTCTTCAATCCAGTCCATGCAATGAGATTCGTCGATCAAATCCCCTGTCACCAGAATCAGATCAGGCTCAAAAGCGTTTGCGGTTTCAACGATTTTTGAAAAATAGCTGCGATCAATTTGGCCTGTCAGATGAAAATCTGTCAGGTGGCAGATTTTCAGACCTTCCAACGATTGCGGCAGCCGTGGAACATGAAACGACAGTCGTTCGCTGGCGATCCAGTGTGCCTGGTTACCCGGCCAACAACCGAGGAACTGGGCGGCGGTCCCATGGTAGACCGATCTTCCCAGCTGTTTTTGAATGTTTTGCTTCTGTACCGACCGACTGATTACTCGTGCAGGACTGCGGTGCTTCCACTTGCGATAGCACCAGCGGCCGATAAAGTACGCCCCGATGGGCAAACAGAACGTCAGGTAGAACTGGTTGGCCAGATTCGCGTTGACGACGCTCCAAAATCGAACCGTTGCTAGGGCGATCATCTGCCAGCCCAGATAGACCGCGAATGCCAATGCGATCAGCGCGAGTATGCGCTCCGATATTTTGCGCACGTGGCGCGGGTACGAGGTGGCGTGGATTTGGTTGAAGGCAACCGCACAAACGCCCAGATGCCCGATGCCGGCAACGGCCCACCATACAAAATCCATTTTTGTTGTCGTCTTTCAGATTGGCTCAATCAGGGAGCGGCGACCGTCGCATCAAGAATCGCCAACACCTGCTCAATCTTGAATGGTTTGTACAGAATCGCGTTGGCTCGCAACCCCGCCTCGCGCGCCTTGGGCAGTGTATGGGCGGGGTCGTATCCAAAACCTGTCATCAGCACCAGCGGCGGTGACTGATAGAACTCTTTCAGTTTTACCAGCAGATCGTACCCTTTGATATCCGGCAGGCGAATATCGGCGATGATCGCGTGGTAGTTCTGCTTTCGGCTGGCCGCCCGCACCATCATCAGTGCTTCGGTGCCGGTATGAGCCGTTTCGACAACGCAGCCCTGTCGTTCGAGCAGTTTATGTGCCGACTGTCGGACTTTGGCATCGCCGTCAATCACCAGCACGCTTTTGTTTTTCAGCGAGGTGCTGACTTCTGTTTGGACGCATTCGGGAACGGAATCGGCTGGTGCCATTCCCTCGCCCACCTTGCAAATGGCGGCCTTGATTGCTCGCGCACCTTCGGCAATCATCTCCAGTCGCTGGGCCATCTCCGGTTCCAGTAATTCGGAGGACTCCATCAGGTGGACCGTATGGTTCAGAATCTCGTCGACCGGTGTGCCAACGGCCTCGCGAATTGCCACGACACTTTCCAGCGTCGCGTTGGTGCGTTGGGCGTTCAGCAATTCCAGTGTATTGAGTGCGATGGCAATGTAGTTGGCAAACGATTCGAGAAACATCAAATCTTCACTACTGAATCGATTGACCTCCGGGCTTTCGACATTAAACGTGCCGACAATTTCGTCATGGTACTTCAACGGGACGGTCAATGCACTTTTGGCACCCACCAGACCATCCAGATACAGGTCGTCTTCGGTCGTGTCCTCACACAGGTAACTCTTTCCGGTCGCCGCCACAAAACCGGTAACCCCGTTCCCCTCCGTTTTCGCATACAACACCCGCGAGGTGATGCCCGAATCCATCCCGACCGACAGCAACGGTTTCAACTCCAGTGACTGACCATTGAGTACCCGGATCTCTACAACGTCAAAATTTAGCAGATCTTTGGTGTAGTGATGGATATTGTCGATCAACAATTCAATCCGTTCAGGGAAACCCATTTGGTAAATTTCTTCGGGACGCAGGTCGGTCAGTTCTGCCCCGGCGCGATGTAGCGCTTCAAATTTCTGTTGCTGGATAATCTCCGGCGTGGCGTCACGGAGCGTGGCGACCATTTGATTGCAATTTCCCCGGGGATCTAGGATAGGTGTTACATACAGACAGAAATAGTGATCGCCAATCTGGATCGTGGCCTGACTGGCGACTCGTTTCGAGAGCACCAGCTTCAAGGGATTGGGTTGCTGACCATAGACGGAAAACTCACCTAGGGATTGCAAAAAATTAAGGCTAACCAGATTAGTTTTCTTCAACCATCCAGTCAGCCTTTGATTTGCTTTCAAAATGCAGTGTCCTGCGTCCAATAACGCCACACCTAACGGCACGCGATCGAGAACCGCCTCGTTGTGCAAATAGTGCTGCAGTGAATGGTCCGAATTTCCGGTGTTGCAGATCACCATCGCATCGAATTTCTGCTGCGCCAGCAGTTCGATCGCTCCAGAGGTTGATTCTGTTTCAACGACCTGGGTGGCGTCGTCAAAATGATCGGCAGATAACGAGCTGCCATTTGGTTCTTTTACGAAAAGGACTTTAGGCACGGTGGGACGCCTTCACTCTTCCGGGGACATCATTGGCATGACATTTTTTTAGGTTGGTCTACCAAATAGTAGCCAACATTCGAAATTCGGCAAATACGCGGCCAAGAATTAACTTTCATTTTTTTGACTTAATTGAAGAAGTCGCCCACCGGCGATAGAATGTTCGGTTGACCTGCAAACGGGAGCATTCCCGCAGGTGGGATCAGAACAGAACAACTTGAGTGGTCTGATTTTGCTTTCCGGGCAGTGAAGTAGTCAATTTTGGTTGGTGTGAGGCTATTATCAATTGTTAGCAATATCGAAATCGTCCAAACAAGCGGCACATAGCACCCGGTAGCGCCCTATTGCGTCCTATGGCACACCTCAAGCACCCCTCAAGCGGGAAAACAGTCGTCCCCGTTGATTCCTGCGACCCTCCGCCACTATCTGAAATACGATTGATCCAACTTGGCAAAGAAAAAAAAGAATCAAGCCAAAATTCGCGCTCAGTTCCGCAAGCGTCAGAATACGCGTGTCAGGAAGCGCGATTTCACCAGAGAGTTTGCCGACGATGCGGACGCGGTGGACAATACCGTCGCCAACGAGCGACTCTCTGGTAAAGGTGCGCTGTCCAGAAAACGTACCGTTGCCGGCAGCACGCAGGAAGATGACCAGGAGACCGGGTTTGAGGTTTCTCTGGACGTTGATTCTGCCAACACGCGGGCCGGGCGAGTCCTGTCGGTTCACGGGCTGAATAGTTTTGTGAAAACCGAAGACGGTCGGGTTTATGAATGCACCGTGAGGGGAGTCCTGAAATCGCTGGCAACCGACCTGCAACACGTGGTCGTGGCCGGGGATTTTGCCACGATCGCACTGGATCCCAACAGCTCCACCGATGATCAGGCGGTGATCGTCAGAGTGGACCATCGTCGAAACCAGATCAGCCGCACCAGCCGCAAACGCCAACAGATCATTGTCTCCAACGTTGATCTGGCCTTCATTGTCGCCAGCGCCGGCGAACCGGGGCTGAAACCGAATTTAATTGACCGGTTTCTGGTGTCTGCCGAAAAATCCGGCATCCAGCCCGTGATCGTCATCAACAAAGTCGATCTTGCCCGTATTGATGACCTGCAACCGGTGGCGGGAGTTTGGAGTCAACTGGGATACCCTGTCGTCATGACATCGACAATGACCGGCCAAGGGCTGGACCGGATTCGGCAACTGGTGCGCGGACGCGACTGCGTGGTGACGGGACAAAGCGGGGTCGGGAAAACCTCGATCCTCAATGCGATTGAACCCGGGCTGGCATTGAAAGTCAGCGCCGTCTCACAGGAGAACCAGAAGGGACGACACACAACCACCGCCGCTCGACTGATCCCGTTGACTGCAGCCGGGGAGGGGGCTGATCAGATCTCGGGGGGGCATCTGGTGGATACGCCGGGAATCCGTTCCTTTCAGCTCTGGGACGTGATCCCGGAAGAAGTGGGGGGCTACTTTCGTGATATTCGGCCGTTCATAAACGCCTGTAAATTTCCCAACTGCACGCACACACACGAGGACCAGTGCGGCGTCAAATGGGCAGTTGCCGATGGGAAAATTGACGCGCGGCGGTACGAAAGTTACTGCCAGATGCGTGAAAATGACGAATACTTCTAAACCACCTATTCAGCCCGCAGCGCACAGGCATCCAAACGACCGCAGACTTCGGTTACGATATCCAACGAACCATCTCCCAAATTCCCCTACGATCGCCACCGCGCACACGAGCTTCCGGACACCAGCATGCCAACCGACACTCTACTTCAGCAATATCAGCAATTGAATCAAGGCGCTGCCTGTGTACGGATCGACAGTTCGGTCATAAGAATCACCGGCGACGATCGCCACGCGTTTCTGCACAATTTCTGCACCAATGAAATCAAGGCGTTGGCTGTGGACGCCGCCTGCGAGGCATTCGTACTTAATGGCAAAGGCAAAACGATCGCTCATGTGCACGTGTTAAACACGAGAGATGCGCTGATCCTGCACGCGGTCGGCGGGATCGCCGCCCGACTGATCGAGCATCTGGACTGCTATATCATCAGGGAGGATGTGCAACTGGCCGACCTGTCCGATCAATGTCAGGTCACTTTCGCGCCCGGCGATTCGCAGTTGCCCAGGAATTCTGTTGATGTTGATGATCAATCCGGCAACATCGCGGCTAACGTGGAGATCGCCGGTTTTGGCAATCTGCTGATTGGTAAAACGGGGGGCGACTCCGATACTGCCGAAGTCTCCCCCGCCGCATTGGAGATGATACGAATTGAGCAACGTACGCCGTGGTTTGGCCGCGATATTGACGATTCCAACCTGCCACAGGAACTGGTGCGCGATGACCAAGCGATCAGTTTCAACAAGGGCTGCTATCTGGGGCAGGAGACCGTCGCCCGCATCGACGCGATGGGGAAGGTCAATCGCGTGCTCTGTGCGGTCAGGCTGGATCAGGAGCTGCCCGTTGGTGCAGAACTGACCGTCGATGAAAAAGCGAAAGGGAAACTCACATCCGTGGCGTGGTCACCGCAGCATGACTGCTGGCTGGGGTTGGCGATGGTTCGCCGCCCCCATGAGGTGCCGGGTTCGATTCTGCATGGCCAGCGCGGGAAGGTGACGGTGGTGCAATGATCGGCAGGAGAACGCAATTTCGCCCCTGTATCGATTTGCACGAGGGACACGTCAAACAAATTGTTGGGAGCACGTTGTCTGACACCGGAGCGGATGAGAATTTTGTTTCCGATCGTCCCTCAAGTCATTTCGCGCGTATGTTTGCCGGTGACGATTTGACCGGCGGACACGTGATCATGCTGGGACCGGGCAACACGGACGCCGCCAGGGAAGCGCTTGCCACGTGGCCGGGCGGTCTACAGGTTGGCGGTGGGATTAATCTGGATAACGCCTTGGACTGGATCGAAGCAGGTGCCAGCCACGTGATCGTGACATCGTGGCTGTTTGATCAGGATGGGGGATTCCTTGAGGACCGAGCGCGGGCATTGGCCCACACGATTGGTACGGATCGCGTGGTCATCGACCTTAGCTGCCGCCGCCATGAGGATGGCTGGATCGTTGCCATGAATCGCTGGCAGACGCTGACCGAACTGGCCGTGACGGCTGAAACGCTGGACCAACTGGCCAGATACTGTGACGAATTTTTAGTGCATGCAGCCGATGTGGAAGGGAAATGCGGCGGTATCGACAGTGAATTAGTGGAACTACTCGGACGCTGGCAAGGCAAACCGGTGACCTACGCCGGTGGCGTTGGCAACATGAACGACGTGGAACTGGTGCAGGATCGCAGCCGCGGATTTGTGGATGTCACAGTCGGCAGTGCATTGGATATCTTCGGTGGTGCGGCCATTTCCTATCAACAGCTGGTCCAATGGAACCGGCGTTCTTGAGTCATTTTTTTATTGCCGCCTGCTATTTCGTCCACGAAATCGAGGCCACCGTCCTGTGAATCAAACCGGGATGAGGAAACAGTAATTTGCGATTCCTGCCAAAGCGACTAAAATGAATGGTCTTTCCGGGAAGAGTATATTGGTCGCCCATTTTCGTGAGCATGGGATGACGTGCCATATTAACGTTGCTTTTACAGGCAGATAATTGATGTCCGCTGGCCGTTTCGCACTGGTTCTGCTGTTTATCGTGGGCGCGTTTGGCGTCGGCTGGCTGCTGGGCACTCGCACCCCCAACGCTTTGGTAACTTCCACCGCACCGGAGGAATCTGATGCGACGCTGATGATCGCGCGCGTTGTCGCCCAAGGGAAACTTGTCCCCGCCAACGGGATTCACAATGTCCTCACCTCCCCGGGCCAGCGTATCGAATCGGTTTTGGTTGCGGAAAATGATGCGGTTGTTGCCAACAAAACCCAACTGGCGACCGTTGAGGGAGAACAGGTTTTGGATCTACAGACCGATCTGGTTGATGCTCAGGCCGACGAAGCGCTTGCGCAGCTTGATCAAAAAATCTTGCGGGCCAAAAGCAGTCTTGTTGCTGCTGAAGCCGCCGTCCAGTCGGCGAAATGGAAGCGTGCCCAAGCCGACAAAGGCATCGATCTGACCGTATCGCATAAACAGGTCGATGTTGCCAACGAAAAACTGGCGCGATTGCTCAAACTACAGGAGGATCCGGATACGCAGTTGTACGTTTCGGCAGGCGAAGTGGTTGATCAACAACTGGCAATCGAACAGGCGGAATCGCAAATCGAAGCAGCCCGACGTAAGCAAAAATCAGCATTGGAAGCCAGCCTATTGGCCGTTGACGTTGCACTTCAGTCGCGCGATTCGGCTCAACGAGCCCTCCAGGCATTGGAGGGGTTGCGCAAAAATCAGCGTTCGGCAACGTTGTCCAAACAGATCGCGGCAGACAAACGCGCTGCTGCACGAATTATTTCGCCGGTCAGCGGCACGGTGCTGAAGGTACTCGCCAAACAGGGCGATGTCTCCGGCAATCTTCCGTTGATACAGATCGCAGACCTTTCTGACATGCAGTGCATCGCCGAAGTCGTCGATCGGCTGGTTGGTGCAGTAAAAATTGGACAGCGCGCCACAATCACCAGTCCCGCCCTAGAAACACCAATTTCGGGCAAAGTGATTTCGATCGGTCGGTTTGTCGGTCAAAGTACCATGCCACAGCCAAGTCCTTTTGCGTTGGTGGATCGAAAAACGGTCGATGTGCGAATCAAAATTGACGCTGACGACGTTGACACTGCCAATCAGTTGGTAAATCTACAGGTTACCGTTGAAATTGACCCTGACCGTTAGTTTAAGGTGTTAAAACGTCCAAGCGGTGTCCCGGGGCGACCGCGTCCGGCCGTCCTGGCGTCCCGTCAGTGGCAGGGCCGGATCGCATTGTGCGACCAACTTTTGAATACGACACGATTGAAACCATGCGAATTAACCTGGCGCTACTGAACATCCTCAATGACCCGCGTAAGACGGCGTTGTCGGTGGCAGGAATTGGAATCGCGATCTTGCTAATTTTTATGCAACTTGGTTTTCGCGGTGCGATCGAAAATACCGCCACCAACATTTACGGCAAACTTGATTTTGATATTCTCCTGCGGTCGGCAGACTACCTGCACTTTATGGACTGTGGCAAGATCGATCGTGACGCACTGGACCAGGCCGCAGCAATGAAAGGCGTCCAGTCGGTCAATTTCCTGAACGTGTCGGTTGCCAATTGGCGGAACCCACAGTCTGGCACCACGCGCGGCATGCTGGTCATGGGCATTGAGCCTGATGAATCCCCCTTCAAAGACCGCGCGGTCGATCGCGATTTTGATTTGCTGAAAAATGATTCCGTCCTGTTGGTCGATCAGCGATCACATCCTGAATTTGGCCCGGCCAACGGGCAAAAATTTTCACATCAGGACATTGGCAGAATCAGTGAACTTGGCGGCAAGCGTGTGCGAATTGCCGGATTGTTCAGCATGGGAGCCGGTCTGGCGGCCAACGGTGCGGCGATCATGTCACAAGTCGCCTTGGAAAGAAATGTCCCCGGCAGTCACAAAAGTCGCGTTTCCTTCGGGCTGGTAAAAATCAGTCCCGGTCATTCCCCGGCGGAGGTGGCGTTGCGGATCCGGGATCGGCTGAGGATCTCCCACACGCAAACCAGCGTGCAAATTTTAACGCGCCCGACTGTCGTCCAACAGGAACTCGACCGCTGGCTGGGAGAGACGCCGATCGGGTTTATCTTCACCTTGGGTGTGCTGATTGCGTTTGTCGTTGGTGCGGCGATCGTCTATATGGTTTTGGGAAATGACGTGGCCAACCGGTTGCACGAATATGCTACCCTGCGGGCGATGGGATATTCGAACACTTACATGGGGATTACCGTGCTGAAACAGGCCGGATTTCTGGCATTGTTTTCGTTCGTTCCCGCTATCGTATTGGCATTGGCACTCTATTGGCTGACCGGCGTCGCGGCAAATCTGACCATGGAGATGAATACAACACGCGCGGGATTCGTGTTGCTGATGACGCTGGGAATGTGCGGTATCTCTGGAGTATTGGCAATGCGGAAGTTATGGAAGGCGGAACCGGCTGAACTCTTTTAGATTCACTGACCGATTTCGAAAAAGGCATGCCATGTCGGCTCCAACCCCTTTGGCTTGGAAGAATCTGACGCACGATCCGCGCAAACTGATGATTGCGATTTCGGGAATCGGTTTTGCGGTCCTGCTGATGTTCCAGCAACGCGGGTTTCGCCACGCGCTGTTTGACAGTACGGTCGCGGTGGTGCATGAGCTGGACGCGCATCTAATTATCTTTCACCAAAACCGGTTTGCCCTGTCCAGCGAAGTCCGGTTTGACCGCAGCGTACTGGACGTTGCCGCATCGACCCCCGGTGTCGCCGCAGCCAATCCGGTCTACATGGAGAACCAACTGGCGCGGTTTCGCGCACCCGAAAACAAGGCGCGACCGATTCGCGTGGTCGCCTTTGACATTGGTAAAAATGTGTTGGTAAAATCTTCTGTTGAAATTGCGCTTCAACTACCATCGCTGCGTGATCCCGGTACGGCATTGATGGATCGATTGAGCAAACAAAACTTTGGCGTAGACTTCACCGCTGTCCAACCCGATGGCAGCTTCCGTAATCAATCGGCCGAACTGTCGGGAAAACAACTGGATGTTGTCGGCACGTTTCTGCTGGGACGCGATTTTGCACATGACGGTACGTTGGTCATGTCTTCAAACAATTTCGCGCGGTATTTTGGCTATCGAGGGGCAGATCCGCTGACGATCGTTGATCTGGGGGCGATCCGTTTACTGCCGGGGCAGTCAATCAAGACCGTCAAAGCAAATTTACGCCGACAGCTTGGCCCGCAGGTGACGGTGCTGACAAAGCAACAGTTCGTAAACAAGGAGATCGACTTCTGGGCACGAAACACACCGATCGGCGTTATTTTTGCGATCGGTGCGACGATGGGGTTCGTTGTCGGAATCATTATTTGTTACCAGGTATTGGCCAACGACATTACGGAACACATTGGGGAATTCGCCACGCTCAAGGCCATGGGGTACAGCAATGCGTACTTTTTTGCGCTGGTTGTTCGGCAGTCGTTATACCTAGCATTGCTGGGATTCGTTCCCGGTTTGATTTGTTCGTGGCTGCTGTTTCAGGTCAACACAAGTTTTACCGGGTTGTTGATGAACCTCAGTTGGGATCGGGCGCTGTTTGTGATGGTGCTGACCATTGTAATGTGTATCCTCTCGGGGCTGTTGGCGCTGCGGAAACTTTTGGCGGCCGATCCGGCCAGTTTGTTTTAAAGGATTGGACACGTGGTTCATGATTAACGAAGATATCGATATCGATCAATTGATTGCTGCGTGGGCCCCGCAACCGCATGAGTTGAGTGTCAATGTTGACGGCGTCAATCACTCCTATGGTGAAGGCGACTTGCGGAAACAGGTGCTGTTCAACAACCGGCTGAAGATTCGTCGTGGTGAGATCGTCATTATGACCGGTCCTTCGGGCAGTGGGAAAACCACCCTCCTGACGCTAATCGGCACGCTCCGCAGTGTCCAGGAAGGCAGTCTGAAGGTATTGGGCACGGAACTGAAGGGGATAAACGCACGGGCCACGACTGATTTGCGGAAACGGACGGGCTTCATTTTTCAGGCACACAATTTATTTGAATCGCTGTCCGCTTTCCAAAACGTAGGCATGTCCACTGAACTGATGGGCATGAAACACACACACGCCAAACCCAAGATCGAGGCGACTCTTCAGCGGTTGGGATTGGGGCAACGCATTCACTACAAACCAAAGTCGCTTTCTGGTGGCCAGAAGCAGCGCGTTGCGATCGCGCGCGGCATCATCCATCAACCAGATTTGATTTTGGCAGATGAACCCACCGCCGCACTGGATGCGGGATCAGGGCGCGAGGTGGTCACGATCTTTCAGGAGATGGCACGGGAACACGGTTGCACGATTCTGATTGTCACACACGACAATCGAATCCTGGATGTTGCGGACCGGATCGTGAACATGGTCGATGGCAGTATTCATTCCAACGTGTTGGTCCAATGGAATTCAGCGATGTGCCAAATCCTGAACGACTTCCCTGTCTTTCGCGGTCTCACCCCCAGTGCCATCTCCCAGGTCGCGGACATGATGGAGTTAAAACGCTATTCGCCGGGCGCACAGATCATTCGGCAGGGGGCGATAGGCGACGAATTTTTTGTGATTGGCAAAGGTGTCGTCGATGTGATTGTAGATGGGGAAACCGTAAACACTCTGGTCGATGGTGCTTTTTTCGGCGAGGTATCCCTGATCAAAGAGCAACCGCGCAACGCCACGGTCATCGCCAAGTCCGACGTTTCGTGTTTTGTCCTGAGCAAGGATGAGTTTCAGGCAGTGGTGGAGTCTAACAGCACTTTCGAAGAGGAATTGCGAAAGGCGATTTTCATGCGGCAGTAGGTTGATCGTCTTCAGCGCGTTCATCGCGTTCTCACGTTCATCGCTCCGACGGTGGTGGTCACTGCGGAGCAGCAAATGATCTCAAGAGCCCTTCGGTTGGTGCTTCCAATACTTTGGCTGGAACCGAAGCGTCATATGAACCGCCCACAGGGTACTCTTCGCCAAAGAATTCGATTGAAGCGGCCGACGCAATGGTGTCGGAATGACGGGTGGGGTTTTGATGTGTTCCATAATCACCACGGATACGTTTCAGTTTGACCTGATCGAGTGCAAGTCGGAACTGCTGGTCGATTATTTCTGATTGAAGTTTGGTCACTGCCAGCCGTTTCTTCAGGTGAGCGCCCGGGGCCAAGGGTGTTTTGTCCTTTGCCTTTTCGGCGACCCGAATCGAATGTTGCAAGCTGTCCAATCGCTGCTGCTTGAACTCCAGTAATTGCCAGTTGGATTGCAGGGAATCGATCACTTCACCCAGCGCGCGTTTGATCAGGTTGCGCTTGGCCTCCGCTAGGGCCAGCATTTGCAAGCGGCGGCGCTGCGTCTCTTCAGCGGTCACGGCATCGTATTTGCGTTTCACTTCGTCCTTGATGTGCTTGCTGCGCCACCACGCCGCGGCAGCAGCAGGACGCGGCAACCCGGCTCCCAAAAAAGGCGAAGAACTGGTGACGATCGCGCGGAACTGGTTGGCCGTAAATCGACTGCAATCGTTCGCCAGCAACTCAAGAGCTTTCAAATCCGCGCGTTGAACGATCGCAGTTGCAAATTGCTGTTCCAGATTAAATGACCGTCCGGGCAGCGATGCGTGCTGCATGTCGGTCCAAATTGGAGTCTGGCTAAATTCGATCCGCAACAGCAACTCCAGCCCGCGGGTCAACCGCTGTTGCTTTTGACGCAGTCCGATGGTCAACTCCCTAAGCTCGATTGTTTGGCGTTCGATGTCGGAGGTGTCGACTGCTGGCGAAATATCGGCATCACGAATCTTGTCCAACGAACGTTTCGTATCGCGCAGAATCGAGTGTGATTCTGCAAGCGTTGGCTGCTGGCAGTAGACGTTGGCGAGATTCAAAAACAACTCAAGCGCCTGCCCGGTATGCAGGTTCCGCTCGTGTGCGGCCTGTTGCGTCAACGCTTCAAGCAGAATCGGACAAGCGGCGTTGTTGCGTTTCAACCAGTCGCGGTGTTTTTCAATTTCTCTGGCGATCGGTGAAACCGCTGCGGCGCGGCGTTGAGTTTCAATGCGGCTCAAATTACGCAGCGGCGTATTGGCAACGGAGGCGTCGTCAGCAATCGGCCAACCCAAGATCGGTTCACCGGTGGTCGGAGCCGTGACCGGGTTGCGAAATTCAAATTCAATCAGCGGTAACGGGCAGGTCTCTGGTGGCTCCGGCAGGCACAGGAGAGGGCAGGGGGGACACGGATCTTCCCAACCCTGATCGCGGCGGAGACAATTCTGTGGGACGCGGCAGCCTGAAACCAGAATCAGCAAAAACAAGGTCACCAGCAAGAGCGTGATGGGAACACAATGCCGGCACACCCACAGCTTCTCCGTAAAACGGTGCCCCCAACCGCCTTTATCGGGTTGAGCGTCGATTAAGAGAGCGGTGTTTCTCACGGGTCGTTCGTGTCTGTGAATTTGGCAAGGGATAGGGTCTAGTCCGGCGGTTCAGGTGATGCCGGTGTTATTGTATCGTCGGATTATTAGACGAATTTGCAGGCTAAACCAGTGCCGGTCGCGGTCTCGGCGATTTGTGTGGGACAGACTGGGTTGAGTTTAACGACCCGGTAAAATGTCCTCCCCGGTTGCCGGCATGGTCACGTAAGGAGCGCCGATCATGCGACCGCAGCCTCTCCTGTGCGCTATGCTTGCCGAAAGTAGAAGTCGATATAGACTTACAGCAGCACACGCAATCAAAAATGCCCGGCGACTCCGGGTCCATCCATCAGACTCCTGCAAAACCAATATCAAACGGATGAATACAACAGAGGCTCCCGATATCAAGCAAAATAGCTACCGGTTCATACTGGGTGTGGTTGCAGCAGCGGTGATTTTTCTGGTCGCCTTTAATTGGCTGTCCGACTGGCTGAATGAGGCCTACAACGTCAACCCTGCGATTGCCAATATCGCCAACATACTGGTCCCCGTTTTGACCATGCTGTTTTGCGGCGTGTACTTGCTGTTGTTCCGACGCGGAGGAGTGCGCACGCTGCTGGGGATTGGCCTAGTCATTGCTCCGTTTGCTTTTTTTACGGTTCTGCAACCTGTTTTTAGCGGTGACGCACAGGTGGTGCGATGGGATTATCGTTTTGCCGGACCCGAGGAAGTGAGTGATTGGGGTGACCAAACGCCGCGCGCCCCGGGGCTTGATCCGCTGGCAGACGCCAGTGGTCAACAGGCGATCGATGGATCGCCTGTCAACGGGATCGACCTGGAAACAACCACTCCGTATGACTTTCCCCGGTTTCTGGGCTCCGACAATAATGCAACGGTATCCGGTGTGACGCTTGCCAACTGGGACCAAGATTTGCCACCGCTTTGGAAGCAGCCGGTCGGGAAAGGGTGGTCCGGGTTTGCAGCGGTCAACGGATTCGCCGTCACTCAAGAGCAACGCGCCGATCAGGAATGCGTCACCTGTTACATCGCGGCGACCGGTAAGGAAGTTTGGAAGTACTCGGTTAAACGCCGCCATGAGGACACGATGGCGATGGGCAAACCCGGTCCGCGCGCCACGCCAACCATTGATCAAGGACGGGTTTATGCGATGTCCGGAACAGGTG